>JBILNH010000108.1:0-8399 GCA_044375095.1 Crocinitomicaceae bacterium | reverse complement strand
GATGCGATAACCCTTGATCGACTTTAATATCAAGTTCAAAAGAATCGGAAGTAATACAATTAGACTGCACGAACTCTACTAATTCAGCTTGTTGGTCTGTGTCAATTAGCGCTGCAAATTCCGACAGGTTATTGTATGTCGAGCCTTTCAGTTGTATGATATCGTAAAAATTGTCAGAAATTGAACATTCTTCAGACAACATTTCTACTTGAAAATTACAAATACGCGCGTTACGCTGTGCCTCTATTAATCGATTGGTTGACTTTTCTAATTCGTATGTGCGATTAGCAATCTCTTCCTCTAAACCTTCTGTCAATTGACGATTGCGTTCACTCGTTTCTCGCAAACGTATTTGAAGGTCTGCCATGGAATTGTTTAATGACGCTATTTCATCCTTGTCTATTGATTTTTGAATTGGTGTGTTGTAATCACCTAATTTCATCAAATTCGTTGCACCGATAAGATTTTGCATTGGGCGAGAAATTAGCCGTGCCACGAAATAGAAAATAACCAATGAAATAAGAAAGAAAAGCAACATGGAATAATAAACAGGTTGCACGAGGGCGCTAACGGTTTTATTGATCTTCTCCTTCGAAAAAGAAATGATAACCTCGCCACTTAAATCCTTGGAATCAGAAGAAAATGGAGATTTATCATAGATATACTCATTATTTCGCTCATTTAGTATTCGTTTCTCGTCAAGTTCTGGATAGGATACCAATACTTGTCGATCCGAACCTTTACCGATCACTAAAGCAACAAATTCGAAGTCTTTCTTAGAAACAGTTCTTTCTAGCGTACTTTTGAGGGATATAAAATCATCATTATTCAACGAACCCTCAATGGCAAGAGAAACTGCTACCGCAATTTCATGAAGTTCACTTTTCTTGAAATCGGTTAATGCTTTTCGCTGTTCATTCGGGAAGTATACAATCAAAAAACCAAATATGAGAATTAGGAATCCAGTAAACGACAACCATATTTTAAACGAGATCGTCCTGAACATTACTATTCCGTGATTTGAATGACTAACGATTGAGGCACTGAACGACTCGAACGAACGATTCCGACTGCGCCAGGGTTTCGTTTTACATAATTAATGATTTCCTCATCAGTTTCGAAAAAAACGGGTGCATTACTTCTTCCTTGAAACACTTGTTCAAGCCAGTACTTTTGCATTCCTTTAACGGTAAGTCCATAAACTTGAGATGCAACTGAAACCACATTGTCTGATTTTGTTGAAGGCAAAACGATGGTTACAGACTCCCCATTTTTCCAAGAGCTGTATTTGCCTCTAAAGATTGCCTTGGCATTGGCTTTTGTTGACGCTTTAAATCCCGTATTGTTTCCAATAACGACAAATTCTCCAAATTGAGCAAATGAGCCTAGAGATACTATTAAAAACAATATGATCAGCAGTGTTTTCTTCATTTTCAATACTTAAAACCCATATGCCAATTGTATTCGAACACCAAGCCTGTTATGCTTGCCATGCTCGTGATGTCCATCTAAAAGATGCTCATATTCAAAGATTGTTTTCACATTTATCAAATGGTTAAACTCATATTTATAACCTAACCCGTACTTGATAATTTCTAACTGATGTGTAAACAAATCATTTTCTGCAACAAAAACGTAATCTGCAAACAAGAATGGAACATGATGGTCTTTCAATCGATACCCCGAATACAAGAACGAAGAGAAGTTATTCGCCTGTCCTAGACTATCAGTTCGAGTAACATTAATAGAAGATTCGCTTAAAAACTCAAATTTATCAGCAAAATAAGCCAATGAGAAAGTTCCAAGTTGGAAATCAACCGCTCCAGAATAAATCGGGCCATTGTAATGTTGATAAATCGGAAGATGGCCACTGTGAGATCCAGGAGTATTAGTAGACAAATAATCCTTGTTGTAAGCTAAACCTATCCTTAAATTATCAACTGGTTTGATATGTACGGCTGCAGTAACTGAGAATTGCGGATCGTTTTGTTTAACATCAGTCGATTGAATACCATTACCTACAACTACATCGTAACCAAAATTTAACTTCCCAAGATTCTGTCCCTGAAGTTGCACGCCTAATGTGTGTAACGGAATGAAGTATGTAAACGCTAAAGGCCTATCAATAGTTGGAAAAAACAATCTACCATGATGATAGGTGTCATTCCAATAATTAACCGGAGTATGTAGCTTACCAGCAATAATGCTATGATTTCCTTTGTAATTGAATTTTATCAAAGAGCGTTCGATACTCGGAAGGTAGCTTCCTGACCCAAAACGAAAAACATATTCACCTAAAAAGCTGATGTTCTTGCGTAGTTTTGAGGTAACAAAAAAATCGTGCTCTCCGATTGTAAAATACGAATTTGTTTCATCCTGTTGATTTAATGTAAACTCAAGATGTCCAAATCCATTAAGTTGGGTTTCAGGTTTTTGAGCAGATGCCAACATGGAGAAAAACAAAGGCAAGCTTATCAGAAGTAGTATTCGTGTAATCAACATATGTGGTTTCGTAGACTGTGTCAAGTAAAGATATTCTTTCTCTCTAATAGTGCAATTGTTTTTTGTATTAAATTCATTTCATCCCAAGGCTTATACAAATAAACATCTAATAACTCATCGTTTACCAGATCGTCTACTTGAATGGCATTAGCTTGTCCTGATAACATAATGGTATGAATTGAACGAATACGTTCTTTAACGGCTCGGATGAAATCTGCTCCATTCATTTCTGGCATTTGAAAATCAGTAATTAACACTACCGGTAAAACACCCAATTCCTCCATTTTCCCAATACTTTCTAATGCCTCGCTAGGATTGGTGTAAAACTCAAACAGCACCTTTTCATTTGTTATATGCTTTCTAAGTTGAAAGTCCAACATTTGCAAGATCATAGGATCGTCATCCACACATATTACAGCATACAACATCATTCAAGTCATTCTCTCTATGACGAATAAAGAATTTCCCGAAAGGTAAGTACTATTTTGATTTTATCCTCAAAGAATTCCAATGCTTCACAATATTTCTGTTATTTTTGTTTCCCGAAAATTGAATGATATGAAAATACTAGTTTGTATAAGTAAATCACCTGATACCACTTCGAAAATAGCGTTCACAAATAACAACACTGCTTTTGACGAAAATGGTATTCAATACATTGTGAATCCCTATGATGAGTGGTACGCTTTAGTGCGTGCGCTGGAACTTAAAGAAGCCGGTGGCGGACAAGTAACTATTATCACTGTAGGCGGAAGTGCTGACGAAGCTGTAATCAGAAAAGCACTTGCCATTGGCGCAGACGAAGCTGTACGAATTGATGCTAATCCCCTAGATGCATACTACACTGCTGCTCAAATTGCTGAATACGCGAAAAACGAAGGGTTTGATTTAATACTTACCGGTAAAGAGACCATAAACTACAACGGTTCACAAGTGGCAGGGATGATTGCCGAATCGTTGGACTTACCACTTATTTCATTAGCAACTAAGCTTGATGTTTCTGGTTCAGGTTTAGTATTGGAAAGAGAAACCACGGGTGGTGTCGAAGTGATAGAAGTTTCAACTCCGGCTGTAATTTCCTGTGCAAAAGGTATGGCTGAACAGCGCATTCCAAATATGCGCGGAATTATGGCTGCACGTACAAAACCACTTCAGGTTGTTTCTCCTGTTTCTGTTGAAACACTAACTGCATTTGTATCCTATGAAATGCCGGATGCTAAATCTGCCTGTAAAATGATCGATCCATCCAACATGGATCAACTTGTAGAATTACTTCATAATGAAGCAAAAGTGATTTAAAACAGTAAATTATGTCAGTACTTGTATATATACCATCAACTAATGCGCTTCCAAAGGCTGCTTTAGAAACAGTTACTTATGGCAAGAAAATTGGTCAGGATGTGGTTGTCATCACCAATGGAACGGCAGATGATGCCATGTTAAGCACATTAGGTGTGTATGGCGCTAGTCGTGTGCTAATTGACCGTTCTTATGAAGGCAATGACCCGCAACAACTTACGCGATTGATTGCAAATGCAGCAAAAACGTGCAATTCATCAACTATTATTTTCTCTCACGATGTGATTGGAAAAGCTGTCGCTCCGCGCTTGTCTGTTCGTTTAAAGGCAGGACTTGTAGCTGGAGCTGTAGCATTGCCGAATACTGATGGGACAGTTAAAGTAAATGTGTTTTCAGGAAAGGCATTTGGCAATGTCCAAGTGAATAGTGCAGTACGTATTATATCCTTACTGCCAAATAGCATTCAACCAGAACAAACAGGATCGTCTTGTTCAGTTGAAACATTTGACGGTCAGGTTGGATCTACTCCAATTGTTGTTAAAAGCACTAAAAAACCTGAGGGAGAAATCCCTTTACCTGAGGCTGAATTGGTCGTTTCAGCAGGTCGCGGATTGAAAGGACCTGAGAATTGGGCAATGGTAGAAGATCTTGCTAAAGTCCTTGGGGCTGCAACAGCTTGTTCTCGACCGGTTGCTGATATTGGTTGGAGACCGCATCACGAACATGTAGGTCAAACTGGAGTTGCCATTCGTCCAAACTTATATATTGCCATTGGAATATCAGGAGCGATACAACACCTTGCAGGGGTCAATGGATCGAAAACAATGGTTGTAATTAATACAGATCCTGAGGCACCATTTTTTAAAGCGGCTGACTATGGTATTGTTGGAGACGCCTTCGAAGTGGTTCCAAAACTCACCGAAGCGTTAAAAAAATTCCGTGAGTCTTCTCATTAGATCGAATCAGATGTCATATCTTTACATATAACAAAACAAGGAAGCTTTATGCTTCCTTTGTTGTTTGAAGGATCGGAACAGGAAGAAAATGGATAAAATTAAACTTGACATAGCAGGACTGTCATACAGTCAGACACAATCTGGAGCGTATGCTTTGGTCTTGAATGAATCAGGTGGAAAAAGACAACTTCCGATTATCATTGGTGGATTTGAAGCTCAAGCGATTGCCATAGAGTTAGAAAAAATGACCCCGACACGTCCACTAACACACGATTTATTTAAATCATTTGCCATTGCATTTAGCATTCAAGTAAATGAAGTAATTATCTATAAACTTTTAGAAGGCATATTTTACGCGAAACTCGTTTGTGAAAAAGATGGCTTCGTAACTGAAATTGACGCACGTACCTCAGACGCTATAGCCGTTGGTGTGCGATTTAATTGCCCAATATATACCTTTGAGTCTATTCTTTCAGGAGCCGGAACACTGTTAACTGAAGGATTAGATGAAGTGTTAGACGAGCAAAGTACGCGGTCAGATACAGAAGGTCCTATTTCAACTTTAGCCTCACATTCAATTGAAGAACTTGAAGAAAAATTGGAAGAGGCACTTGACAATGAGGATTATGAATTAGCTTCACGAATTCGAGACGAACTAAATCGAAGGAAATAATAATTTCAATTTTTCACCATGCTACTGTCCATTAAACACCGCTTAATTACCATGAGCTTCCTCCAATTTTTTGTTTGGGGAGCATGGTTAACTACCATTGGAACCTATTGTATGGAAGGCAAAGGCTGGTCTTTTCCTGAGTTTGGGGCAGTTTTTTCAACGTTGGCTTTGTCTTCACTTATCATGCCTTCACTAGTAGGTATTGCAGCCGACAAGTGGTTTCGTTCAGAACAAATATATGGCGTACTCCAGGTGGCTTATGGAATAATTTTATTTTTTGTGCCAACCGTTGATGACCCTGATGCCCTATATTACTACATCCTGGGAGCTATGATCTGCTACATGCCAACGATTTCACTTTCTAACTCCATTTCCTATAGTGTGCTAAAATCGAATGGATTAAGCGTATTAAAAGATTTTCCGCCGATCCGAGTTTGGGGGACAATTGGTTTTATTGCAGCTATGTGGGTTACGAATCTCACAGGAAGTAAAGCAACAGGAATGCAATTTATTATTGCTGGATCTGCCGCAATTATCTTAGGTATATATTCCTTCACCTTACCTGCTTGCCATCCAGAACGGTCAGCATCCAAATCAACATCATGGGTTGATCTTCTTGGTCTGAATGCATTTAAGTTGTTTGCAAACTATAAGATGGCACTCTTTTTCATTTTCTCCATGCTACTTGGTGCAGCCTTGCAACTTTCCAATATGTATGGTGATGCCTACCTCGACAGCTTTCCACCTGGAACCTTTGTTCAGAAATATTCCACCATTGTGTTATCCATTTCTCAAGTCTCCGAAACGGCATTTATATTAACGATTCCCTTTTTCATGAAGCGCTTTGGAATAAAGCAGGTCATGCTATTCGCTATGTTTGCTTGGGTAATTCGGTATGGTTTTTTTGCTGCCGGAGATGAAAGTTACTTCGGGCTTTTGTTGATTGTGCTTTCAAATATTATTTATGGGATGGCTTTCGACTTTTTCAATATTTCCGGATCCATGTTCGTTGAAACCACTACTGAAAAAGAAATCCGTTCGAGTGCTCAAGGTCTCTTCGTTATGATGACTAACGGTTTCGGAGCTTTTATAGGTACGATTGCCAGTAGTTGGGTAATAAATGCGTATTTCATTAATGCGGATAAATCGACTAATTGGACGGGAGCTTGGTACGTATTTGCAGGTTATTCTTTAGTGGTTGCCGTATTATTTGCCTTATTATTTAAGCATCGGCACGATCCGCAGTCTGTAAATGAAATCAGTCATTAAACCACCTTGGATTTAGAAAAATACATTCATCGTATCTTTCAAATCTCTTCAGATCAAGAGTTTGAAGACCTAGCGTTTGAAGCATTTACGTATCAACGAAACCATTGTGACATTTACGGTGAATTTATTGATCGATTAAAACGACCCGATCCAAACTCGTTAAAAGAAATACCCTTTCTTCCTATTTCGTTTTTTAAAACACACCAGGTAATTGATCGAAACCAGCGAGCATCTATTGTGTTTAAAAGTAGCGGGACCACAGGGATGGAAAGAAGTAAACACTTCGTTGCTAATGAGGAAATCTATCAACGCTCCTTTTCATTGGGATTTCATCACTTTTTTGGCGAACTCGAAAATTGCGTTTTTGCAGCACTTTTACCAAATTATCTTGAACAAGGTGATTCGAGCTTGATTTACATGATCGATTCGCTGATTAAACAAACGAGGGATAGCAATTCGGGGTTTTACTACGGTAATTTCTCCGATCTAGAAAATGCCTATTTCTATTCAGAAAAAACACGAAAGAGATTTATTCTTTTTGGGGTTAGTTACGCATTACTTGATTTGGCTGAATTGGGATTTAAGTTCCCAAATGCCATTGTTTTCGAAACCGGAGGAATGAAAGGACGTCGAGAAGAATGGTCAAAAAAAAGACTTCACGAAGAATTATGTGCACAATTTGGTGTTAAGGAGATCGCCGCTGAATACGGCATGACTGAACTTCTTTCGCAGGCTTACAGCTCGGGTAACGAACAATTTAAAACGCCCAAGTGGATGAAAGTACTAATGAGGGATGTCAATGATCCTTTTGCATTCGTACCAAGTGGTAAAACAGGTGGAATAAATGTGATCGACTTGGCCAATATTCACAGTTGTTCATTTATTGCCACGCAAGATTTGGGAAGACAACATACAGATACATTTCAATTAATGGGCAGATTTGATCATTCTGACCTCAGGGGATGTAATATGTTAGTTCAATAGTTCGATTCATTAACTTTGTGGAATTATGGCACTTACACCTATGACCATACTTATTTTACTTTTGATAGGTTTCTTTGGAGGAATTCTAAGTGGATTTGTGGGTATTGGCGGTGGTGTAATTATTGTCCCCTCGTTGGTTTTTTTTCTAGGATTGACGCAACATCAAGCACAAGGAACAAGCCTGTTAGTATTAGTTTTACCCGTTGTCGGATTGGCCTTATTGAATTATTGGAAAACGAATAATGTCAATTTATCTTATGGATTGATTATCGCTGGTGCATTTGTTGTCGGTGGATTTTTTGGTTCGAAACTTTCTTTGAGAATGTCCCCGGGAATTGTCAAATTGATCTTTGGAATTATCATGGCCTATGTTGCCTTCCAATTGATAGTAACCGGTATAAAAACTATAAATCAAGATGGATAATTTACATCACTACATAGAAGAAAAATCTACCCTTTTGTTTGAGAAAGTCAGGGAATACCGTAGGCATTTGCATCAATACCCTGAACTTTCATACCAAGAAGTTGAAACAATGAATTTTGTGGCAGAACAGCTAACAAAATTGGGGATCCCTTTTACAAAAGGTATAGGTAAAACAGGTGTAGTTGCCATAATTAAAGGAAAGCAACACAGTGAGAAAGATGCATGTATTGCTTTGCGTGCTGATTTAGACGCATTACCTATCGTTGAGGAAAATGACGTTTCGTATCGTTCT
>JBILNH010000107.1:0-8515 GCA_044375095.1 Crocinitomicaceae bacterium | reverse complement strand
CATGAGTTCCTCCACAATTTCTATAGCTTGCTCTTCCGGAATTCCTTTGGCCATATAAATCAATTTGAGTTCCTTTTTTTCACCTTCAGGGTTGAGTTCAAGCTCATCCATTTCCAGTTGCATCTGATTTTCATAAAGTTCTTGAGAACTTTTTACTGAAATCCATTCACCCAAAGCCATGGATAACGCACCTGCCAATAATCCAGCAATTCCGGCAAGCAGAACACCTTCTTGACCTGCCGTTGCACCCGCCACACCCATCACCAAACTGAAATTGGAAACCAACCCATCATTGCCGCCTAATACGGCTGCACGGATGGCGTTTCCACCAACCGAACGGTGGCGTTTTTCGAAACGCGCTAATTGAGCCCCTGAAACGCGCGATTCATTTTCTAAAATGGACCGAAGCACTTTTACATGCGAATCTTCATTTCCCGTAAGTATAATGTTTTCTCGCTTTTTTTGACTAACTACAGCATCAGATAAGCTTTTTTCAGTATCCATCAACGCACCTAACACATAATCATAGCCTACAATGCGACCAATGCGATTCAATGTTTTTGCCCGCCATGAAGGTTTGGCAATCTCATCAAACGACACGTTCAATGCCTTCGCAAATTCAATCGCATGGCTTTTTTCGATCTCGCTCATTTGTTCAAAAACTGCAGCCAACGTCGGATCAGATTCATTCTCCGCTAATTTTGCATAAAGATACCACGCATCAATTTCTATTTGAACACTATCTAGTTTGCTGTTTTTCATAAAACGAACATCGTCAAATTAATTACTCCATAATTTATCTGTAGAAACACCATGACATGAATTACACGCTCCAGTTGGAGGCTTAGTTGTCATGTACTGAGTTGTGCCAGATGGACCAGTAATTGCTGGATAAAGATTGGATACATCAACAGCTTCAGTGGTATGAAAATTACCCTTACTGTCAATGGCTATCGATTTTACTAAATTCCCAGTACCATTAGGACCGGTAAAAAACTTCACAGTTCCAGAGGACACTGTTGATGTTAATGCCTGATTATAAACTGTTCCTGCGGCATTAAAGCACCCTTCTCCTTCACCACCACTTTTATGGCATTGCATACAATTCAACCCCATGTTGTGACTATCGTCACCTCCTGACTTACTTATGTTTGATTCCGTGCATGATTCATTTTTCTTTTCGCAAGACAACATCACAACAGCACCTGTACTTAAAAAGAAAAGAACAAATAGAACGGAATTTATTTTCATTTTCATTTGCATTTAATTATTCACTTTCTTGCTTCAAAATATACGAAGAATATATGGAGTAGGCGCCACTGGTAACAACTGGTATGCGAATTGATCCATTTTTTCCGGGTAATTGAATCGCACTTAAATCATTTTCTGTGGCAATCACTTCCACCTCAACGGGGATGAACCGACGTAAACCATTTTCACCTTTTGCGCCTTTGAAGACGACCTGTTTTCCATTTAATTCAACAATGGCCTCTGACGGCACGCACATCAACTTCTTTCCATCGGCTTGAATGGTAGCTTTGAAATATGCTCCAGGTGTGATCACTGTGCTTTCCTTTAGAAAATGACAATGTACGTTGATCGTCCTGTCTTTGCCGATTTCTTTGCCGATCAAAAAAATGGTTGACGCAACAGGTTGGTTTTGTCCGGGAAATTGCAATTTGACTTCTTGTCCAATTTTCAACCATTGTAAGTCTTTTTCAAATACAGTAACCTCAGCATGGGCATGTTGCAAATCGATAATCTCAAGTAAATGATCTTCCGGATTCATAAATGCACCTACATCAACACTAATTTTTGTTACGGCTCCATTGAATGGAGATTTAATTGCAATTTGACGCTGTATCGTTCCTTTATTTAGCAGCGCCATATTAACGCCAGCCATTTCTAACTTTGTTTGTAATCCGCTTTTTTTTGCTCGAGCAACCTCAAGTTGAGCTTTAGCAGATTGGTATGACTTCAACGTACCGGCTTCTTTTTCCGATAACAATTGTTGACGTTCTTTTTCTGCTAAAAGAAATTCAAGGTTTGCAATTACTTCAAGGTATTCTTGCTGTAAAGTAATTAACTCGGGATTTTCAATTCTTAAGAGTGTTTGACCTTTCTTCACAGTCATTCCATCTAACACCTCGAGAGATCGAACAAATCCACCAAATGGAACGGAAATAATTGTTTTATTTTGAGGAGGAACTTCTACCGTACCTGTAGCGAGAATAGTATTTCCTATGACACGCTCTTGAGGCATCTCCTCACGAATCCCTGCATTTTTAAGTTGGCTCGAATTGAACTCAACAATTGTTTTTTGAATCGTTTCCCCTTTGTTTTCTATGGGCTCATTTGAGCATGAAACGAGGAATAAAAGTAATCCCAATAAATTTATAAGTGTTCTCATATTATTTTGTTTTAGCAAACCAATTCAATTGAAATGTCGTTTGATTCGCTTTCATAATTGTTTCTAAATAAGCTAATTGCGTGGTATAAACGACCTGTTTGACCTGCAAAAACTCAAGCATTGATATATCACCACTCTCCAGTTGAATATTGGATTGAAGTTCCATTTGAAGAACCTGTGGAAGTACTTCTTTCTGATATAATTCAACATTCTCTCTAGCACCGATATAGTCGTTTAATGTCCGGATGTATAAGGTGTTCAATTCAGCGGAAGCATATTTCTCTTCTAAGGATAATCGCTCTTGACCAATTGAAATTGCCTTTAATTTATTCGTTGTAGAACCAAAAAATAATGGAATTGTAACTCCCAGCTGTATGGCTTGAAAACGGTCTGTGGGTTCCTTAATTACATCTGTTAATCCGTCTACAGAATGCACCCCAACTAACGTTTGGTTGACGTATCCTAGTTTAATGTCTGGCATTAGCCTAGATTTTTCGAGCTTTTTCTCTTGTTCATTTATCGAAAGTTCAACTTGGTATTTTCGCAACTCGGGATGCTGGCTAAGTTGAGTCGAATCGAACATCAAATGTTTTAAAGGAATATAGTCTTCCGAAGAAGCAGAAATGGTTACAGAACTTCCGACAAGCTGCGATAGTTGCGATTCGAGTCCTTGAATATCCCTCTTTGTTTGAGCCAATTGCCGCTTGGTTTCTTGAACTTTTGTCTGAACCAACAATACCTCCAACTTCGTCACCTCGTTGACTTCTTTTTTTGTCAACATGAGTTTTTCAAGCGCCTTTAAAAGGGAATCTTGCTTTTGCAACTCCAGTTGTTTTGCCAAATTGAACCGTATTTCATCGTGAACTTTTGAAATAGCTAATTCAAGATCTAACCACATCAAATCGGCTTGATTCATTGAAGCTTCAGCTTTTCGTTCACCTAAATCCCGTTCATTTTTAAACACGGTTGGAAAAGGAATAGATTGTGAAATAGTAAAATTGTTGTCCCGATTATAATATGAATTGTACTGACCTATCATAAAGTTGACATCTGTTTTGGGAATCACTACGTTACTTCTTCCTAACCAACGTTCTTGTTCAGCTTGGAGTCGAATGGATTGATAGGACATGTTACTGACTTCAGCCAATTTAAGGCATTCGTCAAGTGGCAATTGTTGTTGACTCAATGCATTATTTGATAGAAGGAACGTGCCGATTAGAAGAATCATGACAGGAAATTTCTTTCGTTTTTGCATTGGACGCTGAAAAATGGTGTAAAGAATTGGTAGCACAAAAAGTGTAAGAACCGTAGCAGAAACCAAACCACCTATAACAACTGTTGCCAACGGTTTTTGAACTTCAGCACCACTTCCCGTAGAAAGAGCCATTGGAAGAAATCCTAAAGAAGCGACCGCAGCGGTTAATAAAACTGGTCGGAGTCGAACACTTGTGCCCATTTTTACAATTCGAAATTGATTAACATAACCCATTTTTCTTAACGCATTAAATTCTGCAATTAGAACGATTCCATTCAATACAGCGATTCCGAATAAGGCAATAAACCCAACTCCTGCAGAAATGGAGAATGGCATTCCTCTTATCCACAACGCAAGAATTCCTCCTATTGTTGCCAACGGAATTGCCGTAAAAATAAGAATGGCTTGCTTCACCGATCGAAAGGTTAAGAAGAGTAAAAAGAAAATGAGTAGTAAGGAGATTGGAACAGCAATTAACAGTCGGTCACGTGCATTCTCTAAATTTTTAAAAGTTCCTCCATATGTTGGATAATACCCGGGATCAAATTGAATCTTACGATCAATAGTTTGCTGAAGTTCTTTTACTATACTTGCGACATCTCGTCCCCTTACATTAAATCCTACAATAATTCTGCGTTTTGCATCATCGCGTTGAATTTGATTCGGACCTTTTGTAAATTCAACCGTTGCCAGTTGACTTAAAGGAACTTGAATTCCAGATGGAGCCATTATTGTTATTGACTCCAAATCTTCTTTACTTGTTCGTTGACTTTCTTCAAGCTTAACGACCAACTCAAATCTTTTTTCGCCTTCAAACACAAGTCCGGTGGCCTGTCCTGCAAAACTTATATTAATGGCCCTATTTACGTCTTCGATTGGAATATTGTATTTAGCCAAGGCATCTCGATCGTATGAAACAATAAGCTGAGGTAAACCTGTCATTTCCTCGACGTATACGTCTTGAACACCTTGAATTTTTCCAGCCACACGTCCGATACGATCAGCATATGTATTCAATTGAGCTAAGTCTTCGCCATAAATCTTCACCACAACATCTTGTTTGGCACCAGTCATTAATTCATTGAAGCGCATTTGTATCGGCTGTTGGAATCCGAATGACACACCAGGAATCGTCGATTCTAATACTTTTTGCATCGTATCTGCTAGTTCCTCTTTAGATTCTGCCGTCACCCATTCATCTTTGTCCTTTAAAATAACCATTAAGTCGCATGCTTCCATTGGCATTGGATCAGTTGGAATCTCAGCCGTTCCAATTTTACCAACTACGGATTTAACTTCTGGGAAATTTTTCAATAATACATCAGAAGCTTTAGTTGTCGCATCGATTGTTTTAGTCAAACTTGTTCCAGTAAGTAAACGTGTTTCTACTGCAAAATCTCCTTCATCCAACGTGGGAATGAACTCAGCCCCTAATCGGTTAAACACGAGCAACATGAGAACAAATAGTCCAACGACTCCTATGATTACCCGTCGCTGATTCCTTAAAAACAAATTGAGTAGCGGCATGTAAGCCTTTCTTAGCGTATTCATTAAACGATCACTGAAGTTTTCTTTGTGAGTGATTTTTTTACTGAGAAAAACTGACGCCATCATTGGCACATAAGTTAGTGATAAGATGAGTGCGCCTAGAATTGCGAATATTACTGTCTGTGCCATTGGCATGAACATTTTACCTTCAATTCCGACAAGCGCTAGTAGCGGTAGATATACGACCAAGATGATTAGCTGACCAAAAACTGCACTTTTACTGAATTTCGATGCCGATTTAAACACCGAATCATCCATTTCCTTAGAGGTCAGGACATTCTTTTTACTCAAATAGAGCTGATGAATGGTAGATTCTACAATAATCACAGCGCCATCTATGATCAATCCAAAATCCAAGGCCCCTAAACTCATTAAATTTCCTGAAACTCCAAATACATTCATTAACGAAATCGCAAAGAGCATTGCAAGCGGAATGATTGAAGCGACAAGGAGACCAGCACGGAAATTACCAAGGAAAAGAACTAGGATACTTACTACAATTATGGCTCCTTCTGCAAGATTCTTTGCAACGGTTGAGATGGCATTATCTACAAGCTTCGTTCGATCGAGGTAAACTTCTACTTCCACTCCCTCTGGTAAATTAGATTTGATTTGATCCATGCGTTCCTTCACGCGCTCGATTACCTCAGAAGAATTTGCTCCTTTTAACATTAAAACAATTCCACCAACCACTTCCCCATTGGCATTATGGGTTAAGGCACCATAACGCACGGCTGAACCTAATCTGACAGATGCCACATCTTTGACTTGAACGGGCTGACCGTTTTCAGTATGTTTCAAGGTAATTTTCTGTAGATCATCCATCGAAGTGATAAGACCCTCAGTTCGGATGTAAGTAGTTGTCGAGTGCCTTTCGATGTATGCACCTCCAGTATTAGTATTGTTTCTCTCAACTGCTTGAAAAACATCATTTACTGTCAAACCAAAACCTTGAAGCCGACCTAAATCAACTGCTATCTCGTATTGTTTTATGTGGCCACCAAAACCACTTACATCAGCCACACCTGGTATTCCGAGAAGCTGTCTTCTTACGATCCAATCTTGTATTGTTCTTAACTCACGTGTATCATACTTCTTTTCAAACCCTTTTTTTGCTTTTATAATGTACTGATATATTTCACCTAAACCAGTACTTAAAGGAGCCATTGAGGGGGTTCCGAAACCTGTTGGGATTTGGTTTTTAGCTTCACTGAGTCGCTCAGAAATTTGTTGTCGCGCCCAATAAATATCAACATCATCCTCAAAGACTACGGTAACCACACTGAGTCCGAATCGACTAAAAGACCGTATTTCCTCTATCCCTGGAATAGTTGCCATGGTTTGTTCCACCGGAAAAGTGACAAATCGTTCTATATCCTCAGCGCCTGTAGAAGGTGAAGAGGTAACAAGCTGAACTTGATTATTTGTAATATCAGGAACAGCATCAATCGGTAATTTCTTCAATGAAAATATACCCCAGGTAATTAAACCAATTGTAAAAACGGCCACAATCAATTTATTATTGATTGACCATTGAATAATATTTTGTAACATATTGAAAGTTAATTAATTAGACAATAGACTAATAAATCAACTTTGTTGAGGGGGATTCCAAATTGGATTTAATCGAGCTTGTGTTGGCAACGACAATTGATGCACATTTGGTTTAGATATAGGTTCTATAAAGTATTGAAAAGTGACAGGAATTACTTCAATTTTTTCCAAAGCGATTAAAACAGGAGCCGCAACTACTGATTTAAATGGGAGTTCTTGTTCATTCTTGTTGGTTTCTCTGTTCTTGAAGTAATGGTCTACAATAAAATCAATAAACGTACTAAAATTCTCTTCACTTTTTTGGTGTTCATGAAAATGCTCAACCACTTCAGTTAATTTGAAAAGTTGTGCACCTTGCATATTCGGAGCTAATGAAAGCACTCCAAAAAGAAAAGCCAATGTGAACGTTAAGGTTTTCATTAATTACGCAAGCGTACTTGGATTTCCAAAATTCATTGGAGGCATGGGTGGTGTTTCATTGTCTTCAATAACACCAAAATGCTGTTCGTACTTTTGAACATTTTCAATTAATGCACGCATAAAACGTTTAGCGTTCTGAGGCGTCATGATCACCCTTGACCGAACTTTACCTTTTGGCATGCCAGGCATTAATTGAACAAAATCGCATACCATTTCAGCTGGAGAATGCGTGATGATTGCTAAATTGGAATATACGCCTAATGCTGTGGTTTCATCCAATTCAATATTTACCTGATGTTCGTTTGTGTTTTCCATAATCGATTTAATACCTAAAGTTAGTGATAAGAATTTAATGACACGTTCGGTTAAACAAAAAAGGGACATATTTCTATGTCCCTTTCCTAGTGTTATTATTGGTTTATTCTTCTATCATTTCCTGATAAGCATCCTTAGACGCGACAATCATTTTCTGGAAATCGCGTACACCTGTTCCTGCCGGAATTAGATGTCCAACGATCACGTTCTCTTTCAAACCAAGAAGGTGATCCTCTTTTCCTGAAATAGCTGCCTCATTCAATACTTTAGTCGTTTCCTGGAAGGAAGCCGCAGAAATGAATGACTGTGTTTGGAGTGATGCTCGAGTAATACCCTGTAACAATGGTGTTGAAGTCGCTGGTACAGCATCTCTTGCAATTACCAAGCCCTTATCTGTTCGTTTCAGTTGGGAATTTTCATCTCTCAATCGACGGGCAGAAACAATTTGTCCTGGTTTTAAACTTGAGGAATCTCCCGCATCTATTACCACCTTCATTCCAAAGATTGAATCGTTCTCTTCCATGATATCTGCTTTATGAACAGATTGACCTTCAAGGAAGCGTGTGTCTCCAGCATCAATAATCTCTGCTTTCAACATCATTTGACGAACAATTACTTCGAAGTGCTTATCATTAATTTTCACCCCTTGTAAACGATATACCTCTTGAATTTCATTCACAATGTACTCTTGTACTTTTGTCGGCCCTTCAATGTTAAGTATGTCATTTGGTGTGATTGCACCATCAGAAAGCGGTTGACCTGCGCGAACAAAGTCATTTTCCTGAACCAATAAATGCTTGGATAGTGGTACTAAATATTTCCGTACCTCACCCGTCTTCGATGTAATTGAAATTTCGCGATTACCACGTTTAACTTTACCATATTCAGCGATACCGTCAATTTCTGATACAACTGCTGGGTTAGATGGATTACGTGCTTCGAATAATTCAGTCACACGTGGTAGACCACCCGTGATATCACCAGTTTTACCGGCAACACGTGGGATTTTAACT
>JBILNH010000106.1:0-8621 GCA_044375095.1 Crocinitomicaceae bacterium | reverse complement strand
TATAAAAAGGAATAAAATCCGCATAATTGTATGTAATTGAGCGTCGTGAAAATAATCAAAATGAAGGATTCGTTTGGTGATACCTCGGATTCTTTTTTGATGTATTTTTACCAAAAAAAGAGAAAACATGTATAACGGATTACTACACGCACATTCAGGATTACGTTGGGTCGCTTTGATTTTAATTGTTGCTGCGATATTTAATGCCCTATCGAACCGTAAAAGTTCGACCTACGAAAAGAAAGATCGTCTATTGAACTTGTTTTCGATGATCAGTTTGCACGTTCAGCTGCTTATTGGACTGATTTTGTATTTCATTTCTCCAAAAGTTTCATTCAATGCAGGATGGATGGCGAACAAAATAACCCGTTTCTTCGGAATGGAGCATTTTCTTTTAATGGTATTAGCCATTGTGGTCATTACCGTTGGTCGCAGAAAGGCAGAGAATGCGACAGAAGCGAGCCAAAAACATCAGTTGATCTTGAAATGGTTCGTTATTGGTTTGGTATTGATATTAGCTGGAATTCCTTGGCCATTCAGAGGATTAGGTTCAGGATGGTTTTAAATAAATTATACGTTTTTGCAGCGGCCATTCTTTTGGTCAGTTGTACTTCAAACGAATCTATTGAACAATCAGCCAGTTCACCTGAAAAAAAATCTGGTGAAGCATTATTTATGCAACATTGCGCGATGTGTCATGGTGATGATGGGCGATTGGGTGTTGGCGGCGCAGCGAATTTAACTGAAGTAAAATTAACGGAAGATCGAATTCGTCAGGTATTGAAAAACGGTAAAAATGCCATGCCGGCCATGATCGGTGAACTGGGTAGTCGACAAGCAGTTGATTCTGTTGTTGACTATACATTAGAATTAGCAAAACAATGAGTGAAGGTCACGTTACGGTAGATGCGGTAGAGGAAAGTTGTGTATTAGTGGGGGTAATTACCCCTCCGGTAACGGACGAAATAGCCAGGGAATACCTCGATGAATTGGAATTTTTAGCTGAAACAGCCGGGGCTATTACCGTTCAAATCTTTCAACAGAAACTACAGATGGCTAACCCGCGCACGTATGTTGGTACGGGAAAACTTGAGGAAATTAAAGCGTATGTGCAGGATCACCGAATTGAAATGGTGATCTTCGATGATGAACTCTCCCCTTCTCAATTGCGCAATATCGAACGCGAGCTGCAGTGTAAAGTACTTGACAGAACCATTTTAATCCTCGATATTTTCGCGAGCAGGGCACGCACATCACATGCAAAAACCCAGGTGGAATTGGCTCAATTGCAGTACATGTTACCGCGATTGAAACGCATGTGGACGCACTTGGAACGCCAGAAAGGTGGAATTGGATTGCGTGGGCCTGGAGAAAGTCAGATTGAATCAGACCGTCGAATTATCCAAACTCGAATTGCCTTGATGAAGGAGCGATTGAAAGAAATCGACAAGCAGATGGCTGTTCAACGAAGCAATCGTGGTCAATTGGTTCGAGTATCACTTGTCGGATACACCAACGTAGGTAAGAGCACCTTGATGAATTTGCTGTCGAAATCTGACGTGTTCGCTGAGAATAAGTTATTTGCCACACTCGACACGACTGTTCGAAAAGTAGTGATAGAAAATCTTCCTTTTCTTTTAACCGATACCGTTGGATTTATTCGAAAATTACCTCATCAATTGATTGAATCATTTAAGTCAACGCTTGATGAAGTAAGGGAATCAGATTTGCTTGTTCATGTCATTGATATCTCTCACCCCAATTTCGAAGAACAATATGATGTGGTAAACGAAACGCTACATGAATTGGATAAATCTGAAAAACCAGTCATTCTCGTTTTCAATAAAATTGATGCGTACATCGACCCAGAAGAAGATGATGAAGGTGAGCGATACAGTTTGGAAGAATTGAAACGCACATGGATGTCCAAAATGAACAACCGCAATTGTGTGTTTATCTCAGCACAGGATAAAGAAAACATTGATGAATTAAAATCGGTTATTTACGAGGAAGTACATCGCATTTTCAAAATTCGATACCCTTACAATAACTTCCTCTACTAAGTACTCAACAAAAAAGGTCGGATTGAACTCCGACCTTTCTTAAAATAAATTTTGAATTTTATTATTCAGTTCTGACCAACTGAAGGAATCCATGACCTTCAATGGTTACATCGTTAAATCCTACGACTTTATAATTGTAGAAATAAGTTCCCTCTTCAGCTTCCGTTCCGTTCTGCGTCCTTCCATTCCAAGATGGCATCGGGTTAATACCAGCACCGTCATACATGACACCACCCCATCGGTTAAGAATAACTAACTCGACTTGTAACGCATTTGTCACCTCTAAGAAATAGAGGTCATTTGAGCCGTCATTGTTAGGTGTAAAGACATTTGGGGCTTCAACGGTTGGTGTTGGGTAAACACAACTCCCATCATCTACTGTTGCAGTAGGATCGTAATTCAATGAAGATGGGTCTGTACATCCACAAATAGCAATCGTAATATTGATGGTTTGTTGGTCAAAACAATTCGGATCCTGGTAAGCAGTTAACGTCACCACAGCATTGGATGTAAACTGCTGACTTTGTGCACTTAAATCATTTGCGTTAATGACATTACCGTTTCCAAAATCCCACTCATAATAAGCGGTGTTTTGGCTGTTATTGGTGAATAAAACATTGAGAGGTGAACATCCACTTGTTGGATTGGCCGTAAAAGACGCAATCGGTGGATTCAAAATATCAACGAATGCACTGTCGTTAGTTTCACACACATTATCTTCGACGTTAATGTAATACCACCCAGAAGATAAGTTTTCCCAAACAGATGCATTAATAAAATTTGGACTGTTTGGTCCAGGACCTGTCCATGTATACTGTGGAACACCCGTTTGACCGGAAATCTGAGCAGAAACATACCCTACTGGTTCACAGGTAGCTGGTCCAACGTAGATGGTGTCAATTGAGAGCGTTTGATTCATTACAACGGTTACTGTATCAACAAAAGGTCCGAGACAAATATCCGTAACTGTGACGATGTAATTAAACGAACCGTTCTGATTAATGGAGACGACATCACTCGTCGAATCGGATGCGCTGGCTTGCCAATCGTAGGTAAATACTTCCGACCCACCACTCGCTACAGCGGATATAACTATGGAGTCATTAAAGCACTGCCTGTAGAGATCGGTTTCATTTATTACAACGGGTTGTATGTCATTTATGTACAAGGTTCCCGATATTGTTTGCATATTACCTTGTCCGTCGAGGTAAGAAACTGAAATAATAATTGTTTCTACAGTTTCAGGTATACCATCTACAATCGGTACAATATTGATAGCTGCTGTATCTACTCCGGGCAACATAACTAACGGACTCGCAGCAATGTTATAATCCACACCGTTTCCAGCGGTACCCGAAACGTTGTAATTCACAATTAATGTATCCAACGATTCACAAGCACTTCGAATAAATAACATATTTGCATCTACACAGGCCTCTGGAATCGTATCGCTTCCTGATGCCGTTTCTAATGTTAAGTTCACGGGTGGAGACATGAAAGACGAATTCTCTAAGAAGACCGCTGTACTCAAATAGTTATCCGCACAATCCGCAACGGCGAATTTAAAGTGGTAGGTTTCACCGCAAATTACGTTGAAGGTAATTGGAATTGGTACGGTGAATCCGTTCATTGTATGGGAAGTTCCACCAGCATTGTTTACATAATACTGCGCATTCAAATTGGGATGAATGGTACTAATCGTAATTGGAGTTGTCGTTCCTGGAACTACAGCGAGGTTAGCGGATCCACCAGGGAATCCAGCAGGTGCGGAATACGGACCAGTTATCCCGGGTCCTGCAACGAAAAATCCAAAAATATCGTTGAACGAAGTGTTCACGTATGTGAGGTACTCATCAGAAGAAAAAACGAAATTGAAAGAAACAACATTAGAAATGGGTACGAAGTCAAACTCTAAAATTGCCCCATCAGTTGCACTTGTAATACTTCCTATCCCCAATGATTGAGCTGTAGTGTTTGCAATAGTGAGAAGGTTAGCAATTGTCGGATTCATCGTATTTGAAATAGCGCTAACATTAGTTGTTCCGGCTGTGGCCATTGCCGCATTACCAACAAGTTCAGAAGTAGCACCTGAAGATAATACAACACCACCTGCCGGAAATCCGATGTTCGAAGTTCCACCGAAAACACCCGCTTGTTGAGGTGTTCCTGTGTACGAAACATTCGAAACGGTAATTCCCGGACCAACAAGGTTATTCACGTACTGTGCAGGTGTTAATACACCTGAAGAAATGGTCATTTGTGCAACAGAGAAATAGGCTACACTAATTGTAAAAATAAAAAGTAAAAAACGCATGCCAGCAAAATTTTAGACAATCATTAGACTGCTAAAGATATAAAACAGTTGCATGTCGGCCATAAAAAAATCTGTTACCAGGTAAGCGTATCGGAATATTGCAGATTATTTCCCAATTTTAACAATCAATTTCAATTCGATTAGACATGAATTCATCCATTTCGTACATTCAATCAAATAAAGAACGCTTTTTACAGGAACTTATCGATTTACTTCGCATTCCTTCCATTTCAGCAGATCCCGCATATTCAAAAGACGTACACCGCACGTCCGAATCTGTTGCTGAACATTTGAGAAATATTGGAATTGATACGGTAGAAATTTGTCAAACAGCGGGCTATCCTATTGTTTATGGTGAAAAGATGATTGACCCATCCCTACCAACTGTTTTGGTTTATGGGCATTACGATGTGCAACCTGCCGATCCGTTAGAATTGTGGACAAGCCCGCCATTCGAACCGGTTGTTAAGACTACCCCTATTCATCCTGAGGGAGCTATTTTCGCACGTGGAGCTTGCGACGACAAAGGACAGTTTTTCATGCATGTCAAGGCAGTCGAAGCGATGATTCAAGCGAATGAACTTCCGTGCAACGTGAAATTCATGATTGAAGGTGAAGAAGAAGTAGGAAGTGAAAACCTCGGTATTTTTGTTCAAGAAAACGTCGAAAAATTAAAAGCTGATATTATTTTAGTTTCTGATACTGGAATGTTGGCCAATGATGTTCCTTCTGTAACAACCGGCCTTCGTGGATTGAGTTACGTGGAAGTAGAAGTGACCGGTCCAAATCGTGATTTACATTCTGGATTGTATGGCGGATGTGTCGCTAACCCGATCAATATACTCACAAAAATGATTGCATCGCTGCACGATGAACATAACCGAATTACCGTACCTGGGTTTTACGATAAGGTAGTTGAATTGACAGATGAAGAGCGTGCAGAAATGGCAAAAGCCCCGTTCTCTCATGAAAAATATTGTCAAGCACTTGACATTGCAGATACATACGGAGAAGCAGGATATACAACGATGGAACGCGGTTCAATTCGTCCAACATTAGATGTGAACGGTATTTGGGGAGGTTACACTGGAGAAGGAGCAAAAACAGTCATTGCCTCAAAGGCTTTCGCTAAAATTTCCATGCGCTTAGTACCTGATCAAGATCCAGAAGAAATTACACAGTTATTCAAAAATCATTTTGAGTCAATTGCTCCCGTGAGCGTAAAAGTGGAAGTGAAACCTCATCATGGTGGTGAAGCTGCAGTAACGCCAATTGATTCAATCGGATACAAAGCTGCCGCACTGGCATACGAACAAACATTTGGTAAAAAACCCATTCCTGTTCGAAGCGGAGGAAGTATTCCAATTGTTGCGATGTTTGAAAAAGTGCTTGGACTTAAAACGATTTTGATGGGATTCGGACTGGATAGTGATGCCATCCATTCGCCAAATGAACATTACGGCTTGTTCAATTATTACCGCGGCATTGAGACGATTCCTTATTTCTATCATCACTTTAACGAACTGTCAAAATAACAGATGACAAAAGGGTTCCAGACTAGTTGGTTTACTTTTATATTGCTTTTATTGTTCTCGTCTTGTGCACTATATCAAGAACCTGAATTGATGAAAGTGGGAAGTTTTCAATTTGAAAAGTTAAAAGGAAAATCGGTAAACTTCTCTTTAGAAACAAGCGTTGAAAATCCCAACTGGTATGCCATCAAGATTAAACCCTCAACCGTTGATGTGTATGTGGAGAATCTGTTAATTGGACAATTAACGTTGCAATCAACAGTTCGTTACGCACGCAAGTCTATTTCCACTGTTAAAGCGCCTTTAAAGGCTTCATTGGCTGATGGTGCGTTAATTAATTTAGTAAGATTGGCAGGTAAGAATGAAGTAGAAGTTCTATTAAAAGGAAAAGTAAAAGCAGGTGTCTGGTTCATTTCCAAAAAAATTCCTGTTGAGAATAAACAAACCATAGACGGAAAACTGCTGCGCTTCGGATTACCGTGATTAGTCCTCTGTGTATACGCGATGTACCCTTTTAGAGATTGAAGTCATTACCTCATATGGAATCGTGTCCATCGAAGCTGCGAATTGGATAATCGGTTGATTTTTGCCTATGATTTCGACAAGATCTCCCTCATGAACCATCAACGATCCAATATCCACCATGATCATATCCATACAGACGCGGCCAACTGTGGGACAAAAAACACCTTGAATAAAAACACCACCTTTTCCATTGCTTAAACTACGACGGAATCCATCTGCATACCCAACTGGAATAATGGCAATTCGTTTCTCTTGACCGGCGATAAAATTTCGACCGTAACCAACACTGTCTCCTTTTTTCAACACTTTCAGTTGTGATACAGAGCTGTGCCAGCTAAATACAGGTTGCAGTTTTTTGGCCACTTGAGGGTGTGAATTCAATCCGTACATACCAATACCTATGCGCACCATATCAAATGCGAAATGCGTATAGTTAGAAATACCTTCTGAGTTCAATAAGTGCCGAATTACAGGGTAGTCCAATTGAGCCGTTAATCGATCGCAGGCAGCAGTAAAGCGATCTATTTGCAAGTGAGTAAACCGCTTATCGCGTCGATTGTCTGCATCCGCGAGGTGCGAATAAATAGATTTCACGCTGACTTCAGGTTGTGCTTGGATGGTCTCAATCACCTGTTGTAATTCCTCCGGTTCAAAACCCAAACGTTTCATTCCCGTTTCAATTTTGAGGTGTATCGGAAACTGCTGAATACCTTGTGTAATTAATTCCTTGATGAAATCATCTAGCTGATTCAGGGAATAAATCGCAGGTTCTAACTTGTAACGAATACAGTCTTCAAATCCTTCCTGCTCCGCATTCATTACCATAATAGGTGTTTCAATACCTTGCTGACGTAATTCGACACCTTCATCGGCATAGGCAACACCAAGGTAACTGATTCCTTGTCCGGCAAGAAACTGTGCAACTTTCTCTACGCCAGACCCATAAGATTGTGCTTTTACCATTGCCAACAAATGCGTTCCTTCCGGAAGAAGTTGCTTAAAAACAGAGAGGTTATGACGGATTGCCGATAAGTTAATTTCCACGTATGTTTTGTGCTTTTTCAACCGAAACCGCTGAGCCAATGCACTGAGGTCTGCCTTTCTGGTGCCCTTAATCAATACTGCAGCATCTTTAATTGATTGCACATCAAATGTTTGGTCTGTTAATATATGAAGCTGATCAGGAGAAAATTCACTAACTATTTCTTTAATCTGTGGAATGCGATCGGTGTATTGTTCATCAACACCAATGATCACAATGCGCTTTTTTCCTTTCCCGACACGAAGCTGGTATTCCAAGGAAACTTTTAATCCATCCAAATCTAGGTTATACGTATCATTGATGATGGTTGTGTCGTTTATACCCTCGAACGTTTCCATGCGCAAGGCCAACTGAGGCAATGAACTCACCCTTTCGTGAATAACCGCATCATCATTTAAGAAAAAGCGGGCCGCTTGAATAGCAAGTGCCGCATTCGTCAAACTCGCTTGATCCTGCCAAGGAAGCAGCGTAAGCCATTGCGTCAATTCCTCCGAACGCACCTTGACTCCGTGGATGGTTTTTTCTTCTTGAGAAGAAAAATGCATCGTCCAAGGATAGAATGTCATTGCTACTGACTCAAAACACTTCATTTTCTCATGGAGATGTTCTGCCTGAACAGAAAAATTCTCCGCATGCGCCTGACCAAATGAGGTGAAAATACCGTGCGTCGGTTGAATCATTTCTACCAGTTGATCCATTTCTCCAGGTTGAGAAATTCCGGCTTCAATCAATGCAATATCGGCTTCATTCGTAAGATTCAAAAGCGAAAGAGCAACACCCAACTGTGAGTTGAAACTTTTTGGACTACGCACAACGCGCATTCTCGGAGTAAGCAAATGATACAGCCATTCCTTTACCGTAGTTTTTCCGGCAGAACCGGTAATCGCAACTACAGGATACGAAAAACGAGACCGATGAAAACGCGCCAAAGACTGCAGTGCCAACATGGTATCGGCAACAAAGACGAATCGTGCCTCAGGGTAATTTTCTAACGGTAATTGCTCGTCAATAACAAACAAGCGACATCCTTTAGCATACGCTTCAGATACAAACGCATGTCCATTGCGAAACGGGCCATGCAACGCAAAAAAAACAACGGCATTTGTTCCTATGAATGATCGTGTATCGGTAGAAACTGCCTGCAC
>JBILNH010000105.1:0-8699 GCA_044375095.1 Crocinitomicaceae bacterium | reverse complement strand
TGACCGTGGTTAAATTGTTACTTTCCGTTTTTAGGTGACTCAAAATTCGCTCTTCTGTTTCTGTGTCTACTGCAGATAAACAGTCATCAAGGACAAGCAATTTTGGCTTTCTAAGCAGCGCCCGAGCTATACTGAGTCGTTGTTTTTGCCCTCCGCTCAAATTTACACCGCGTTCACCAAGAAGTGTTTGGTATCCATTGGGGAAATCAATGATGTTGTGGTGAACGTGTGCTTTTTTTGCTGATTCTTCAATTTCGAATGATGTAACGTCATGGGTACAGCCAAACAAAAGGTTGTTTTCAATGGATTCTGAAAAAAGGAATACCTCCTGAGGAACAACTCCGGCTTGATCTCTGTATTGTATTAAGTTAATGGTAGTCAAATCTTTCCCATCAATCCGAATACTGCCAGCGTCAGGATCCATCTGACGCATTAAAAGATTCAAG
This sequence comes from Crocinitomicaceae bacterium, assembly GCA_044375095.1. Lineage (GTDB taxonomy): Bacteria > Bacteroidota > Bacteroidia > Flavobacteriales_D > Crocinitomicaceae > M0103. Next base: position 8,253 of record JBILNH010000105.1, on the reverse strand, counting down.
AGAGTAGTCTTTCCGCTACCTGTTTTTCCGATAACCGCGAACGTTTGTCCAGGATGTATCTTGAACGTCACATTTTTCAATGCTTGAATTCCAGAATTTGGGTATGTATAACTTACATGTTCAAAGCTGATTTCCCCTTCAAATTCAAATGATTCATTTGTCGGATTTTTAATTGTCGGTTCTGTTTGAAGAAATTCATTGATTCTCGACTGAGATGCGGCAGCACGTTGGTTAATTGATGTGACCCATCCAATACTTGCAAATGGCCAAGTTAGTTTGTTTACAAAAAAGATAAAGGCTAAAATTCCACCAAGAGAAATCGTCCCGTCATAAGACATTAATCCGCCAATATATATGGATAAAATAGTACTCAAACCAATTAGAAAGACAATAGTCGGCATGAAAAGCGAGTTTACCAAGACCAATGCCATGCTTTTCAGTTTGTAATTGTTCGCACTAGTTGTAAATTTTTCATGGACTTCTTTCTCTCGGTTGTATGATTTAATAACGCGAATGCCTGCAAATGTCTCTTGGACAATGGTGGACATAAGCGATTGCTCCTTCTGAACTTCTTTACTAAGCATATTCATCCTTGAAGAAACAAAGTAGATTAAAAAGGACATTACTGGCAATGGAATCAATACGAATAACGTAAGCCAACCGTTAATTTGAATCATTTGGTAAATCACCATAGCAAAAAGCGCGCACAAGTTTATGGTGTACATTACTCCCGGACCTAGATACATTCTCACCTGACTTACGTCTTCTGAAATCCTGTTCATTAAATCTCCCGTTGCATTTTTTTTGTAAAATGAAAAATCTAGTTTTTGATAGTGTTGGTAAATTTCGTTCTTCAAATCGTATTCAATTAGTCTGGACATGACAATGATGGTTTGTCTTGTCAGAAATAGAAAGAACCCACTTAATGCCGATAGAAGCATGTAGATGCCGCCGATTTTCAAGGAAAGAATGAGTACGTCTTCCAGTCCGTTGAAATGTGCACCGCTCATTAATTCATCAATGGTTGATTTGACATATAATGGCATTTGAACACCAAAATAATTGGAAATCACAATGAAAATTACTCCTAGAAGGAAACGCCATTTGTAGATGTAGAAATATTTGTTCAAATAGCTCAGCGACTTCATGCGATATATTTTCTATTTTTGTGGCCATTGTTGACGACCGGACAAAAATAGCTATTCGGAACCAACGATGTGTAAACAGACCATTCGAAATTATGTTTGAAGTAAAAGACATCTCCGAAACAAATCTGATCGAAAATCCGGTAATTGCTCAAATGAGCCAATACAACCATGAACAACTCTTGTTTTGTAATGACAATGAAACGGGTTTGAAAGCCATAATCGCAGTTCACAATACTGTTCTAGGTCCTGCATTAGGAGGTACACGCATGTGGTCTTATGCAAATGAAACGGAAGCGTTAGTTGATGTACTGCGACTTTCGAGAGGCATGACGTACAAAAATTCCATTTCCGGATTGAATTTAGGAGGCGGGAAGGCTGTTATTATTGGTGATTCACGAACAATGAAGTCAGAGGCTTTGATGCGTCGATTTGGGAAGTTTGTAAACAGCCTTGGTGGTAAATACATTACTGCTGAGGATGTTGGAATAGGTACAAACGATATGGTTTACGTAAATATGGAGACCAATCATGTGGTCGGTTTGCCCGGTAAAAGTGGTGATCCTTCCCCTGTGACAGCGCACGGAGTTTATGTAGGCATGAAGGCTGCAGCTAAAATCCAGTTCGGTACAGATAATTTGAATGGTAAAAAAATCGCAGTTCAAGGTGTAGGACATGTAGGGGAGTACCTCGTAGCTTCGTTGGTTAAAGAAGGAGCCAAAGTTTACATTACGGACATTCATGAACCAACACTTAAGCATGTAGCCTTAACTTATGGCGCTGAAGTTGTTGGTTTGAATGAAATATATGATTTGGATGTAGATGTCTATGCGCCTTGTGCGTTAGGAGCTACAGTTAATGATGAAACGCTCAATCGATTGAAATGCTCCATAATTGCAGGTGCGGCGAATAATCAGTTGAAGAATGAAGCAACTCATGGCCAAGAGGTGATGAAAAGAGGAATTCTTTATGCACCTGATTTTGCGCTTAATGCAGGTGGAGTTATAAATTGTTACTCAGAAGTTCAAGGCTTGTCATCTGAATGGGCAATGAGTAAAGCAGAGGATATTTACCATACGATTACATCCATTTTGAACCGTTCTCAAATTGAACAAATTCCGACTTATCAAATAGCAAATGCTATGGCAGAGGAGCGAATTGAAGCAATTGGAAAAGTTAAATTACCACGCTAATTGCATGTTGAATAGAAGACATTTACGAATTAAGGTTCTTCAGGCGCTTTACGCCTATTATCAATCTGAAGAAACGGACTTTTCTAAAACTCAAAAAGGGTTGTTGGATGCGATTGAACGAATGTACGATTTATACATTTATTTGTTCCTGACATTCGGAGAATTGAGAAGGATTGCCGAAAACCAGTTAGAAGAAAAGAAAAAGAAAATTCGTCCAACAGAGCAAGATCTGCATCCAAATAGGAAGTTTGTTAAGAATCAATTCATTGAAAAACTAGAGTCAAGTCGTGACTTAAGAACGCTTTCAGAGACGAGAAAAGTCAACTGGACAGGTGACGAAAATCAAGAGATGTTTCGTAAGATGTACCTTCAAATAAAGGAATCAGAGACATACGTCATGTACATGAACGATGAAGAACATTCATTTGAAAATGACCGACAGTTTATCGTTGATTTGTTTAAAATTGAAATTGCCAACTCATCTTTTCTTTATAATTATTTTGAGGAGAAGAGTATTCACTGGATGGATGATATTGATTTGGCTTGTTCAATGGTGTTAAAAACCATAAAATCAGTAGAAGAAGACGGTCAATTGGAACTGTTACCGTTGTATAAAAAAGATGATGACGAGCAGGAATTCATCACAACTTTGTTGCGTAAGACCATTTCAATGGACAAGGAGAACGAGCAATTGATTGATGAATTAACAAAAAATTGGGAGTTGGATAGGATTGCCAAAATGGATGTTATTCTCATGAAAATGGCTATTACTGAACTCCAGGTATGCAAAAGTATTCCAACAAAAGTGACGTTAAATGAGTATATTGAAATTGCTAAATTTTACAGTACGCCAAAAAGTAATGGTTTTATAAATGGTGTTGTAGATAAAGCAATTGAACTTTTAACCAAACAAAAGAAGATTGTAAAAATAGGTCGTGGACTTTTAAATAGTTGATTATGAGAAGATTAATAGTTGTCCCGTTGTTTCTTGGATTCCTGTCATGTGGTGGTAGTGATACAGTAGAGGTAGGGAATAAAACAAGTATGGTAGTAAATCCTGTATTTGATGCCGGTACAGTTGTGAAAGGAGAAATCATTTCTGGGACGTTTACAGTTGAAAACACTGGTAAGTTCCCGTTAGTTATTGCCGATGTAAAAGGTTCTTGCACTTGCACAGTGGCCCAAAAACCGGAAGATCCAATCATGCCTGGACAAAAAGGAGTAATCAAGGCAGATGTAGACACTGAACGTACATCAACAGGTGCAATCGCCAAATCAGTGCGAATTGTAGCAAATACAGAGCCTTCAATTACAGAGGTTGTAATTAAGGCAACAGTTAAATCAAAATAAAAAAACAAACAATTAAGTTATGGCAAATCAATTAGTAATGCTTGTTCTGATCATGGTGATTATTTACTTTTTCATGATCAGACCACAAACTAAACGTCAAAAAGAACTCAAGAAATTCCGTGAAAATCTTCAAGTGGGAGATAAAGTTGTGACTATTGGCGGAATTCATGGTAAAATTTTGGAAATAGCAGAAACGACTGTCTTGATAAATTCTGAAGGTTCAAAACTACGTCTGGATAAATCAGCTCTAGCTAGCTCCACTGAAGACAAGCTAATGGCATAGTTATAAGTCCAATTTTTGAGCGTACTTATCGTAAATGTTGAAAGCTATGTTGGTAAGATAAATTCTATTTTGCTGAACTATAATTTTTTTCATACTATCTTTCAAAAAATTATAATTTCTACTTATGAAAAAAATGGTGTTTTTTATGCTGCTTTCAGGCTCAGTTGCCATGGTGTCGTGCAGTAAAAGTGAAGTTTGTCAATGTGCTGATACAGCATTAGCAATGATGAATGAGGTGAAGGATTCCAACATGGATCAAAAGAAACTAGAAGGAATTCAAGGTAAGTACAAAGCAGACATGGAAAAGTGTGATGCGCTTGAAAAAGGAAAGTCTAAAGAAGATCTAGAGAAAATGAGAAAAGAATTTGAAGCGTGTGATTCATATAAAGAATTGGAAACGCTTCAGAAAGAAATGATGCAACGATAATTAAAAAAAGTTGTTAAAAAAAGGTGTCTTCGGATACCTTTTTTTATTTTTGGGGCAATGTCATTGAAAAGATACATTTCTATTAGTTTGTTAATTGCATTCACCGTTCTACTCACTCCGAGAGAATGGTGGCACGAGTGCGATCATCATGCAGTAGAAAATGGTTTTCATCATACCCAAATTGATCAAGACGATTGTTCTGTTTGTGATTACCAAATCGCAGTTTGGAGTTTGCCATCAGATTTATTTCGAGGACATATCCCTCCAATTAACTATCAACTGAACACCTATTGGTTTACCTTTAAACCAAATCTATTAATCAATTACACACTTCTTCGCGGTCCACCAGTAGCATAATTCTTTCGAACAACTATCGATTTAATTAATGTTTACTGTATTATATGATAAGAATAGTAACCGTGCTGTTCACTTTGTGCGTATGCACTTTGTTGAATGCGCAAGTAAGTGGAAGAGTCCTTGATAATTCCTCTAAAAAGCCCTTGAATGGTGCTTACATTACGATCCTTCAATTCGATCGTTCAATTTCTGCAGACTCCTTGGGCAATTTTCAATTTTCAGGAGATTTCCCTGAACGTTTGCAACTTCGTATTCAGTTTCCTGGTTACGAAACACAACTGTATTCGGTTGAATTGCCAGTTGTCAATCGCGATTTTGAGTTAGCGGAGAAGCACATCAGTCTTGAAGAAGTTACCATTTCTGGAGGTCGGCAATCAACCCAGAAATCGAGTCCGTTTACCATTACACATCGAAAATTAGCGGATTTAAATTTGATCAATACCACCTCTTTAACTGAGGCTCTTTCTACCTTGCCGGGCGTATATCAAAGTACGACAGGAATTGGCATTGGAAAACCCGTCATTCGAGGATTACAAGGGGTCCGTGTGTTAAGTTTGATCAATGGATTGAGGATAGAAAATCAACAATGGGGCGGAGATCATGGGTTAGGAATTACTGAGCTTGGTATTGGTTCTGTTGAAGTTATTAAAGGTCCTTCGTCATTAATGTATGGATCAGATGCTATGGGAGGAGTGCTTTTTTTCATTGATGAACCTTATGCGTCCCAACGAACGTTCAAGTTAAATTTTTCGACGCAAAATGAATCCAATACGCTAGGAACAATCAATCAATTGGGGTTAAAATTCTCAGGTGAGCAATTTCGTTTTGCTGTATATGGTAGGTTTTCATCGCATGCGGATTACAAATTACCGGATGGACGCTTTGCTCAAAATTCCCGATTTCAGGATCAGTCGTTAAAAATGGCTCTCGGGTTCAATCAAAAAAAATACGCGGCCAATTTAAGGTATACTTATATTGTTAGCCAAATTGGATTGCCAGGTCACACACATGAAGCTGTTGTTACACCTGATGAATTTAAGGTGGAAGAACAAGAACGCAGGAGAATTATACCAGTTCAAGATTTCCACAACCATTACTTGTCGTTTGAGCAAAAGCTCTTTCTCAAAAAAACGGAGGTGTCTTTATTGCTGGGAAAATCTTGGAATGACCTCGATGAATTTGAAGATAAAGTGACTATTCCTGGACTTGCGTTAATCCAATCGAATTCTATTGCTCAAGTGAAAGTAGATCACAGATTCAATACTAAATTGTCCCTAGTGAGTGGCATTCAAGGGATGTTTCAGGTGATTGAAAATGGTGACAATGCACTCGAGTATTTATTGCCTAATGCTTCTCAAATCGATGCAGGTGCATTTTCTTTGCTCAAATTAGAATTTGATAATTGGGCTTGGCAAGGAGGTGTTCGCTATGACCTTAGGCAAATCAATTCCTTACAGACAGGTGAGGAATTCAGCCCATTAAATAGACAGTTTACCGGATTTAATTACGCGTTAGGTGGAGTTCGAAATTTTAAGAAATACACGTTTAGAGCGAATGTTTCGAGTGGTTTTCGGGCACCGCATTACAGCGAATTATTATCGAATGGCGTGCATCACGGTACGTTAAGGTATGAGGTAGGAGATCCAACACTTGATCCAGAAACGGCCAATCAGTTTGATTTTACTGCAGAATACCACGGTGAGCACTTCGAAGTTCAACTTAACCCGTTTTATACGTTCTTCAACAATTTTATTGCAATCTCACCCACAGATTCACTAATTGAGTCCTTTCCCGTCTTTGAGTACGAACAAGTTCCTATTGTTCATATGTCTGGAGTGGACGTAGCCTTGCATTACCATCCGCACTTTGCTCACCGCGTGCACATCGAAAGCAATTATTCATTCATATATACGGAAACGGATTCAGGAAGGTCATTGCCTCTAATGCCTCAAAATCGTTTATCTAATACGGTTCGTTTTTCGCTTGGAATGAAATCAATTGTTCAATTGGAAGATGTTTTACTTCAGTACATTCTTCATTTTGGTCAGTATAGAACAGCTGAATTTGAAACTTCTTCTTCTCCATATCACCTCATACATTTATCGTTGAATGGTAGACTTGCGTTAAAAGAACATCCCATTGGATTTAAAATTGGTGTAAAGAATGTGCTGAATTCTTCTTATATCGATCACTTGTCTCGTCTTAAAAATATCGGAATGGAACATCCGGGAAGAAATTTCTTCATTTCCATTTCTTATCAGTTTAATCAACCCTTAAAATCAACCAAATGAAAACAATCAAAATTACATTGGTAGCACTTGTTGCTGGAGTGGCATTCGTTTCGTGCAACAAAGAAGAATGTTCAGATTGCCATTATGACCTTAATTCAACTGAAACGGTTGAGCTAGGAGAGAAGTGTGGTGACGAACTTTCGACATTAGAAAGTAACGGAATAGCAGTAGGTGATACGCTTTACGAAGTACACTGCCACGGTCATTAAGAAGCAAAAAAGCGGAGTCTAAGTATGGCTCCGCTTTTTTTAGAATGAAATTCGTATTCAATTAATAATAAATCAATCGTTGAACTTTTGAAATGTGTTTGGCCAAGCGAATAACTTGTTTCGTATAGCCAAATTCATTGTCGTACCACGCATATAATACCACGTTTTTTCCATCGTTTGAAACGATTGTTGCATGTGAATCAAAAACAGAACAGCATGTATTTCCGATAATATCACTGGATACCAGCTCAGGATCGTAGCTGTAGTAAATTTGATTTACCAATTCTCCTTGCAACGATGCTTCACGAAGCAGTCCATTGATTTCCTCTACGGAAGTAGTGTTTTCCAATTCAAGACTTAAAATAGCCAATGAGCCATTTGGAGTTGGGACTCGTACTGCATTCGCTGTCAATTTATCCTTCATATCAGGAATTACTTTTGTTACAGCACTTCCAGCTCCTGTTGATGTGATCACCATATTGATTGCAGCAGACCGACCTCGTCTTGGTTTTTTGTGCATATTGTCGAGAAGGTTTTGGTCGTTGGTGTACGCATGAACCGTTTCGATATGTCCTTTCACCACACCAAACTTGTCATTAACGACTTTCAAAACGGGTGAAATGGCATTTGTTGTGCAAGAAGCCGCTGAGAAAATCGTTTCGTTCTCTACGTCTAATGAACCTTGGTTGATTCCATATACGATATTTGGAATTTCCTTCCCCGGCGCTGTTAATAAAACTTTAGCTACACCTTTGGCTTTTAGGTGTCGAGAAAGCGCCTCACGATTTGTAAAAACACCAGTATTGTCAATGATTAGCGCATTGTTAATGCCGTATTGCGTGTAATCGATGTCTTCTGGATTAGCAGCATCAATCATTCGAACGATTTGTCCGTTGATTATGAGGCACTTGTTTTCAAGGTCTTCAATAACAGAACCTCTGAATGAACCGTGTACAGAATCACTTCTTAATAAAGAAGCACGTTTGATAATATCTGCA
>JBILNH010000034.1:0-18621 GCA_044375095.1 Crocinitomicaceae bacterium | reverse complement strand
TTTACGAATAACGGTAAGGTTATCACGAACCGATAAGTCCACACGGATATTGACATCGCTTTCAGGAAGTCTCTCAATAGGTAATTTCACTTTTACAAACTTATAACCCGTTCCAATGACCCATTCAGTTCCTGTTACTTCAGTGACTTGATTGTTATTTAGTGACAACGTTGCACTTCTGTCTTTTTTGAATTCAAACTTGGTTATCAGACCTTGTCCTTTGATATTCCATGTCGCATCAAAACCAATAAGCGGTGAAAATCGCTCGGTTACTGTCACATTCTGGATCTGTCGATCAGCTAAAAAGTTATTATTGATATCGCGGCTGGTTGCGTCACCGTTATTATCAAAAGTAGCGTTAAGGTTTGTCTGCAAACCTGAAACACTCACGGTAGAACTATAAGCATGCCGTATCACAAAATTCTTAAATAACTTTTTAGACCATTTGTACTTTGTCAATCCATTATAGTTCACCGACCAATTCGGCAATGGCATATTCTTGATAGGGTTGACATTTTTCTCACTTATATCGCGGTTGGTATATGACGTAAGGAACGCGCCGACAACTACTTCTTGCTGCGTTCCGCTATATCCAGAATAATAACCGGATGTCAGCGCCGATGAATTGCCATTTTGTTGGCCAAGAACTGAAGAGACTAGCGTACGGTTATTCAATAGTTTTTCAAACGTGGACGAGCTGTATTCTTCTCCAAGTAATACGAAAGCTGAACCTATGGAAACATTAGTGTACGTCAAGGTTCCAGTCTCCACACGGCTTTGTCCCTGGTATGCCCCTATGGAATCGTTCCACCTGAAGAACTCGTTGGAATTATTACCGAACATTCTGTTCATAGTCAATTCGATGGTCACATCTTTCATTGGCTCCAATGACGCTCTAAGGTTCAGGTTTTTGGAATGTGTGATCGTATATTGTCTATTCAAGTTCTCATTTCGTACCAACCAATTATTAGAAGCTGCTGTTGTAGCGATATTGTAATCCGTTTCTCTACCAAAAATATCGTAACGTTGTTGACCAAAAACGAACCCGCCGAGAGGCGCGCCAAAATTGTTATTGAATCCGAGTACACTTGTTTCTTGATTGTATCCCGGTAAAAGTGTTCCATCGTTCAATGCGTATGTACCAGAAACATTTCGAACTGTCATTATGGCTCGTGCGATAAATCCAGCAACTGGATGCACCTTACCTCCGCGTTTTTTCTCAGCCTCCTTCTTCTTACGTTCTTTTTCTTTTTTCTTTTCGGCTTTCTTTTTCTCCTTTTCCGTCATTTCTGACTCGGGTTTCTCAGGTTTCTCTTCCTTTTTGTCTCCCTCTTCTTTTGAGGTATTTCTTCCACCAACTGCTTCACGAGCGACAGTACCTCTGCCACCTTTGCCATCTGAGTTGACTTTCTTAAAGAAAGGAATTTTGTTGTAGAGATTCGTAAAGTTCATTTGACCGGTAAAGTTAACCGTCCGGTTGTTTTGAATCGTATTTCCAAACTCTGCCTGACCCAAAGGTGCGCGTTGCCAGTTGTACGTTCCGCCATACTTTACATTCGCGGTTAACCAGTCTGTCGCAGGTATTTTATCCAACGGCAAAGCCACGCTTAAATTATAGTTGTGGTTGTAATCCATTGTTTTACCAAATGTGGACATTTGAGAAAGAATAGTGTCTTTAAATGCTTGATACAACTCAGGACTATCTTTGCGGTTTACAGGCCCATCGCCTTCAACAAAGAATGACCTGTTGTTCGCTGTGAAGGTAGCTTTGATGTTTTTAGTTAAGTCATACCCGAAGTTATACCCACGATTCCAGGTGAATTGTTTGACATAAACAGGTTGAAATTCATAGTCTGGAACAAGGTTGTTTCTCACTTGTCGTTCGTTGTAATTTCGCATGACATCGTTCGTAAACGATAAGTTCTTTGGTGTTAAGAACAAGTTGATGTCTTTTATAATCGCCAGCCACTTCGATTTTTGCAAGAATTTGACTTCTTTAAACGGCTCAAATGGTTTCGCCGTAAATGAATAGTTATAGTTTAACCCACCATTCCAGAGTTTTGTGCGGTCGTAATTGGTGTTAAAATCGCGGCGCATGTTCTCGGCAAAGGCGTATGATGCTGACCAGTTACTAATTCGCCAGAAGTGAGGTGTTGCACCTGGTTTTAATTCCTTTCGAACATTGGTAAAATTATACGATTTTCTCTCTGTAAAATCTTGTCCTTGTTTTGCTCGTTCACGACGTGTTGCTGGATCGTAATCGCTTAACCTGATGTCAGGATTATACGGATCGAATTCAGGATTGATAACACCTACTGAATACCCGTAGAAAAACGGCAATGAGAAAGCTGCACGTTTACCAAAGAACTGTCCGAGTTGCATTGTAGCATTCATATCAACGCCCATTTTCTCGTTTCGTTGACGCTCTTGCACACGACTTTCGATTGTTCCCCAGTTGATCCCTGAGTAATTTCCTGACATGGAGACATTGGCGAAATCCGCTAGTTGCACTTGCATTTGTGCTACAGCCGCTGATCCTCCTTCACTCACGAAGTCGGTTAATCGCAATTCGTTAATCCAAACGATCGCACAGTCCGCCTGACCATCGTCTTGCCATGGATTGACGTCATTTTGAGCTGGATTCCGCACACCGACCATAATCGTTCGTAGCCCTTGTAAGTTTGGACTACCTTTTACTTTGAGGAGTCGTTTCGGATTTGCCGGATCGATATCTTGGTATTCTACCACATATGAGATATCTGTACTACCACCTTCTATGAGTTCATTTCTTCGTTTCTTCAGGTTAAGTAAATCATCAAATACAATTTCCACATTGTTTTCCTGAGGCCAAATATCCTCTGGAATTGTCGCTCCCCATTGAGTAACGCTCAACGGAAGTTCGTATTCATAATAGTTATCCGTAAAGTCAGTTCCTAGTCGGACGAAAACAGTCATGTCTTCATTTTTCAATGGTAGAGAAGTCAACACTTCTTCAGCATGAACAAACATTTTTAACTTTTTGTAGGTTCGCACATCGAACTGCACATTGCGGTATGCGGCGCGTGCATCTCCGTCTTGTAAGTTACACACCTCAAGAGAAAGCGACTGTTCGTTAAGTTGACGTTCAAACGTTTGCGAAGGGTCAACCTCACGCACAATTCCTGGAGGAATTTCATATTTGATAGGGAAGCGTTGATCGTTTTCTTCCACATTAACTGCGGCAATATTAAAAGAGGTTAAGTTCGGGTCTGTCTGAACACTTTCGCCTGGAGCGGTTAAGTCTTCTAAGTACCTTCTCCACTCCCCTCGGATCAACTCCAAACGTGCAAAACGCAAAAGCACCTCTTCATCGAATCCATTGACGAACATACGCATGAATCGAATGGATCGAAAATCTTGGATTCCATTTACTTTTTTCTCAAAATCTAGGATTGGTATTTTGAACTGATACCACTTTTCTGTCTTATTTCCATTTTGGTAGGTCTGAACATTGGTAATGTAATTCTTTCCGACCTGCATATCATTTGGACGTAGACTTACACGGTACTGAAAGTAGCTTTCAGATTCTGATAAATTGTTGTCCTGATTAATATCTTCAATATCCGGTACGTTATTTCCTTGGGTTGGGTAACCTTCCGCATTCATTGTGTCGGACATTTCAGTTGTGGCTGAATTGCCTTCCATACCATTGTATTTTTTGTACCGTTCAAGGATAGTCAACTCATCCGCATCGTAATCATCGTCTCGGTAAAAATTGTAATCATCACTAGATGGGTCGCCTAATATTGCTGCCTTTGCCGCTGCACTTAACGTGGAATTGTTTTGTACCCAATTCACGAAATTTTGGTAGGCTATCTTTTCATCCGCATTATCCCATCCGTCTAATCCAATGTCTTGATTGATTCGGGCATTGGGATCATTATCAAATGCATTCACAATCACTTGTTGTGTGGATACTCTTGCCCAAGCTGTGGTGTCGAGGTCATCTTGGATTGTCGTTCCTGTAGGTGGCAATCCATTTTCGAAGCTCTTTCTTGAATCGGGAAGAATATCTTCTGAAATATTTCCTAAGTTGAAATACAAATCTCCCCCATTATGAAAGGTATTTGGATTGACATTTTCAGCGTCGTCATTGTATGGGTCTAATACCCAAAATTGGATGAATTCAATATTCGTTTGTTCAAAATCGTTGGTGGTCAAGGCCCGCATAATACCGCCCCATCGGTTTTCGGGATTACTAAATGTACCATCAGGATTTATAGTATTCGTAGTGTCGTAATTGTACATACCACGTTCCTTCGGATAATAAGCAAATTCCAAAATTGGGATATTCGGAATGGAACCGTATTGTTGTTGAAGGTTCGGGAATACATCGGTTTGATTGACCAAACGCATACGGCTATCTGAAAGCATTGATGGATCATCGCGTATGTGCTGAGGAGTTAACGTATTGTTTTGGTAAAACAATGGATCGATTACATACCATGAAGTTTGGGCACGTCGAAAACCTGCACTTAAATTTTTCACCGTCGCTTCAGGAAACAATTGAGGCTGACCTTGAGGTATAGAGGCAAGGCGCCAAGCAGTAATTGTTCTCAAATCAATGGCACTTTGAGAGCCTTCAAAATCATCGATATATGAGGTACCGTCTTTATTAATCGCTCGCGGCTGACCGGGAATCAAGTGTGCAAATTCGCCTGTTAGTGAAATTGTAGACTTTTGGGAAGTTGAGATTACAGGTAAAAGATCAACGAGTTTTGTGAGGAAAGGAACCTCTGAACGGAACGCAAAATCAACACCAATAACGTTATTTTTGAATGGTTCACTTCCGATGTCGACTTTCTGCGTTACCGGTCGTTCCATCATGCGCATCCAAGTTGCACCAACGTTGAGTTGATCATTAAACCTAAAATTATACCGAGCACCCATTAATGAACGTGCCTGGAAACCAAAAACGGAATTGCTTTCGATTGAAATTTTAATCGGTGTATTGGATTCTAAAATTCCCGTATTCAAAATTTTAACCCTCCCTAAGTTATAGTCAACCGTAAAGTCTGTTCCTTCTGTCAGTCGTATTCCACCTGCGGTAACCGTTACAGCACCTTCAGGAACATTCAAGGCGTTTAATGGAATGTCGGAAGTTACAGATGATTGGTATTGACCTTTGAAGCTGAACCTGTTCTTGCTTGGAATTTGTTGCGCTGCAGTTTTGGTTGAATCGTACAACTCGGTATAAGTCACACGATCAATAAACAAAGGAGGTAATCCTGCTTGCTCCAACTTGGTTTTTAGTGTCTTTCCAAATGGTTCAATTGTGGAGAAATAGATACGTCCGTTTCTGGTATTAATGGTTCCTCCATTTTCTGCCCTGTTTCCGTTAAATACAATCGGAACAAAATCAAATACACCATCCGAGAATGGCTGATTGTTCTGATTCAATTTATCCATTTCAAGAAGCGTGACAATTTGCTTGTCCTCTACTCCCTCCAAAGGCATAAATGGAACGAGTAATGATGTCTCAGGATTGTTGTACAACATGTCCAAACGGAAGCCCATTTGATCTACTTGATAGGCGCCAATTGAGTAGACATTTTTCATCATCAAATCCCATATTTTCAATGAAGGATTCGTAATTGTAGGTCTTAACAATTTTAGCATCAATGCTTGTTGTCCAGCGATACCATCAGTTGAAAATTCCCCTACCTGATAGGTCTCACCACGGTAAGTATATTCGTAGGCAACCGCAAGAACTTCATCATTATTTAGCGGCAGATTTAACGATATGTAACCCAATTGAGCGTTGTAGCTGTATTCTTGTTCGGTAAGTTTTCGAGCATTTTCAACTTTCTCGTAATGAATGGCTTGTTGAAAAGGACCAGGTGTTGCAATTTGAGCACTTAAGGCAGTTACGGCATTGGCAAATCCACGGACAAGCGGTTGGCTTGAAGCCCATTGGTATAGGGCGTTGGCCTCGTTGTCTGGCAAGTCGTTTCCGATATAACCGCCAGGATTTCCTTCACAATTTTCAACTTTAGCTTCACCAAGATCTGAGAATGCGATAATATTTCTCGTGTTTTCCGTATTATTCGTACGGTTTGTTAACCAGACTTCAATTCGCGTAATATTGATTGTCGAATTAACGATTGGCAAGGTGGACATTGCCTCATCGTAATGCTGATGAAAGTATAAGTTTAAGAAGTAGTGTCGGTTCGTTTCATAGTTATCGGCAGTCAACTCAAAATTTTGAATTTGCGCACCACCAGTAACGTTAATTTCAGTTTTCTTTCCTTTAGAAGACGCGGCAATTAAATCAATTGTTGAGCGACCAAATTTGAGCTTTGATTTCGCACCAAATAAGGTTTGAGAACCAGGTATTAAAGCCGTAGGAAGTTGTAAAGCAACGTTTCCAAGTTCTAACTTTTGAAGAATTTGGTCTTCATCACCAGTGTATTCTAGTTTGGTCACATTCTCAAAATCGAAAGCAGCTTGGGTGTTGTAACTGGTACTGACTTTCAATTTAGTTCCGATGAGTCCAACCAAGTTCAAATTGATCTGCTGTTGAAAATCAAAACGCGTTATTCTTCGTTGACGAACCGGAAGTATGGGGTTATCGTAACTTGATGAATTCACGCCAAAAGCCAATTCTACTGTACCTTGCGGACGAATGGTGATTTGATCGGATCCAAAGAAATTTTCAAATCCTTTGCTTTCGATTTTAATTGGAAATTCAAGTGGTTGATTCTGTTCGGTTTGTTCTTCAATTTTTTCCTTCCAGTTCGCAGACATCGACTTTTTACGCTCGTATTCGAGGTATTCCTCCAACGTCATCATGGATGGATTGCGGTAATTTAGTCCAGTACCAATTGTTTCTTTGAAGATGTAATTTCCGGTAACCGGATCATAAACAATGGAAGGAGTTACCGACGAAGGATCTCCAAGGTCAAAACTTTGTGATTGAGTTTGAGTGGGGTCGAAAATAGGTTGAATAGGGAACTGTAGCGTGTCTTGAGCAACTGCATCAAAAGTCAAAAACAACAGAGCCATCAGCACGAGGTATGCCAATGTGGAGTAATAAGTATGCAGAACCCTCTGGTTTTTCAATTTATAAAATTTTCAATGCTCCTTTAATTAGTTGCTCAACAGATTCATCACCTGTAGCTATTTTATCGATTGCTTTTTCCGCAGCTTTTTTATCGAAGCCCAGCGAAAGCAAAGCAGTTAACGCATCAAAGCGATTTGTATTGTTTTGGCCAAACATATTTTCAGTGGTGAACACCATTTTGACCATTTTATCCTTTAAGTCAATAATTACCCGCTGTGCAGTTTTTGCACCGATACCTTTAATGCTTTGAATTGTACGCACATCTTCTGACTGAATCGCATGAGCAATTTCATCCGGCACTAACGAAGAAAGCATAATCATTGCTGTATTTGGACCAATCCCAGAAACAGAAATCAAATGAGTGAACATTTCGCGTTCTTCTTTGGTAGCGAACCCATACAACAAATGAGCATCTTCTCTAACAATCAGTCGGGTAAATAAAACCGCAGCTTCCTCTGAACCGAGTTGCGCAAAAGTATTGAGCGATATTTTCACTTCGTATCCTACTCCTGCGCAATCAACGATTACCTCAGTTGGATTTTTTTCAATTAATCTTCCTCTTAGCTGCCCGATCATCTTTTACTTGTTTTGAGCATCTACAACTGCCACTTTTACCATGTTAATGATTTCACGCACGGAAGATCCCAGTTGCAGCACATGAATCGATTTCTTCAATCCAACGAGCACTGGACCAACCGCATCACCATCAATCATTTGTTGAAGCAACTTGTACGCAATATTTCCAGCCGATAAATTCGGGAAAATCAATGTGTTCACTTGTTTGTTGGCCAATTGCGAAAAGGAAAATTTCTCCATCATCAGTTCATTATTCAATGCAAAATTGGCTTGAATTTCACCGTCTACTACGAGGGTAGGATGTTTTTCATGAAGAATTTGCACAGCTTTCGACATTTTGATGGCGTCGTCACCTTCAGAGGATCCAAAATTGGAGTAACTCAGTAAAGCAATCCTTGGAGCTACCTTGAACTTGCGAATTGTCTTCGCCACATTATTGGTGATCTCCGCTATTTGTTCAGCTGTTGGATTGGTATTTATCGTCGTGTCTGCTAAAAACAACGGACCTTTTTTCGTGATGAGGATATACATTCCTGCCACTGTTTGCACGTCTTTTTCCGTACCAACAATTCTAAGCGCCGGTCGAACTACGTCTCTGTAATTTCGCGTCATTCCAGAAATCATGGCATCGGCATCACCCATTTCAACCATCATTGCGCCGAAATGGTTCCGTTCACGCATGAATTGGATGGCTTCAAATTCAGTAACCCCGCGACGTTTGCGCTTTTCGAAATACGCTTGCCCGTATGCCGTTCGCCGCTGTTCCTCAGCCTCATCCTTTGGATCAATAATCAGCACCTCAGAAAACTCCATGCTGTATTCGTGAATGAGTTGCTCAATTTTTTTCCTGTTTCCAAGAAGAATTGGCGAAGCAAATCCCTCTTCGCATGATGTTTGAGCAGCTTTTAAAATCTTAATGTTATCGGCTTCAGCAAAAACCACTCGTTTAGGATTAGCCTGTGCTTTTTCGGTAATATTTCGAATCAATTTATTATCTAATCCGAGGCGATTCTTCAATTGCATCTCGTAAGCTTCCCAATCTGTTATCGGATTTTTTGCTACACCAGAATCCATTGCTGCTTTCGCTACCGCAGGCGCAACGTAATAAATTAATCGAGGATCGAGCGGTTTTGGTATGATTTGCTCACGACCAAAAGAAATATTTTTTTCTCCGTATGCTTCAATTACTTCTTCCGGAATGGATTCTTTTGCAAGCGAAGCCAACGCTTTGACAGCAGCTAATTTCATCTCCTCGTTAATGGTCGTTGCACGCACGTCAAGGGCTCCACGGAATATAAAAGGGAAACCTAAAACATTATTTACCTGATTCGGATGGTCCGACCTTCCTGTAGCCATTATAATATCCTTGCGCACTGAGGTCGCATCTTTATAGGAAATTTCAGGTTCAGGATTTGCTAAAGCAAAGACAATTGGGTCTTTTGCCATTGACGCTATCATTTCTTTCGAAACAATGTTGCCTTTTGACAAGCCTACAAACACATCTGCTTTCTTCATTGCCTCTTCCAAGGACAAGGATTTTTTATGCAATGCGTATGGCTTTTTCGAATCGTCTAAATCCTCTCTCGTTGCACAAATCAACCCTTTGGAGTCAAACATAAAAATATGTTCCACTTTTGCACCAAGCGCTTGGTACAATTGCACACACGACATGGCAGCAGCACCTGCGCCAGAGACGACAATGCGCACTTTTTCCATTTTCTTTTTGGCCAATTCGAGGGCATTAATCAATGCTGCAGACGAAATGATTGCCGTTCCGTGCTGATCGTCGTGCATGATGGGAATATTCAATTCCTCTTTTAATCGCCGTTCAATTTCAAATGCCTCGGGCGCTTTGATGTCTTCGAGATTGATCCCACCAAACGTTGGCGCGATTGCTTTTACAGTTTCAATAAATTTTTCAGGGTCTTTTGCATCGACCTCAATATCAAACACATCGATATCTGCGAATATTTTGAAAAGCAATCCTTTCCCTTCCATAACCGGTTTTGAGGCTAGTGGACCGATATCACCTAATCCTAGAACAGCAGTGCCATTTGAGATAACGGCAACTAGATTAGATTTACTGGTATACTTATACACATCCTCCTCGTTTTCAGCAATTTTCAAACAAGGCTCGGCAACACCAGGGGAATAGGCAAGGGATAAGTCGCGCTGTGATGCATATGGTTTTGTCGGTATTACCTCAATTTTTCCCGGGCGACCGGAAGCATGGTAATCCAACGCATCTTGTTTTTTAATTTTTGGCATGAAACGTCTGTTGAAGCCGCTAAAGATACGAAAATCAATTCAACTGACAAAGGTTGGATTAGATGGTGAAATAGGATGCAATAAAAAAGCTCCGGCCAATGACCGGAGCTTCTATTAACTCGTTAAAATCAATTACTTGATTATTACGTTTTTCGTTGTTGCCACACCATTTGAAGTTACAGTAACGATGTAGCTTCCTTTTGCGAAGTCTGCTACTGGAATTTCAATCGTTTGTGAACCGTTCAATGCAGTATAGTTAGCTGAAATCATTACACGACCTTGAAGATCGATCAATGCAACAGCATAATCTGCATTCATTGCTTCGAACGTTACATTTACCACATCAGTAGCTGGGTTAGGATATACACCAAACGAAGTAGTCAACGCTTCTTCGATTCCAGCAACACCATTGATTTGGAATGCATCTTCTGCTTCACCTCCAGTTGGGAAATCAGATACACCAGCGATTTTAACACCGTTCACCCATACTTCAACCAATCCATTTCCGTAACCGCTATCAAAACCATCACCGTATGAATCCAATACTTCTAATTTGTAACAGTCGTTACCTAAGAAAGTAGTGATGTCTGGCTGAGGATATGTTCCGTTTGCTGTTGCATTTGTATATGTTGGGCTTGAGTATGCTACCGTTCCGTTACTTCTTAAAATTCTCCAAGACGTTTCAGAACCATATCGATCCAAGCTTACTTTAACAGTTACATTTCCACTGTTAGCAGTTGTTGCTAAACCTACCACTTGAGAAACCGTATTGTTTGCTGCATTTGCATCCGTACTTGTGATAGAGATGTTGATCGTTTGAGAAGACGCTGTAGGCGTAAACTGACCGATAGTTACATCCTGAACAGCATAGGTAGTTAAGTTACCAGTCCAAGGGAAAGTAGCAATTGTGTTACCACCTTGAGTAGCAGTAATTGTACAAGCAGTCAATGGAGCAGTACCATTATTTTGTAAACGAACTACTAAATCGATCGGTCCACATGACTTTGTACCACCTTCATAAGAAAGGATAGCTGGATCATTTGGTTGAGATGCTGGAGCCGGACAATCAGCAATAGACGCGTACAAATTAGCTGCACTTGCTTGACCAACCTCTTCTACGATACGGTTAGGACAAATACGGTAAATTGTTGGGTAGAACCCAATCTCGTAATCATTATTGATTTGAGTTGCAGAAGCTGAAGCTGGATTAGCCATAGGGAAAGGAATTTGTCCAAGTGTTGCATTCGGCTCAATCCAGTTACCGATAGACCCTGAACCGTCAAGCATTGTTGCATCAGCAGTTTGCCCATCACCCTCGATCCATATTACCATTACGTCATCCGTTGTAGAAGCACTTACTCCTGGATAACCAGCAGGACCATGATTGATATACACATCGTCTAGTGCTCCTCCTAAGTGGTAGTTCCAACATGGACCACACCATGTTGCAGAGACGTCAAGAATAACAGTGTATCCAGCGTCTAGGTAATCATACAATGTGTATGTTCCATTACCATTTTGACCTGCAGTTGACAACCAAGGCTGATAAGCAGTAACTGTAAAGTTAGGTGCAAAACTCCCTGGGGCTAACTGCGCGAATGAACTATTCATCGACGCTGTTAACGCTAAAGAGAGAACAGAAAGTACTAATTTTTTCATAGAAATATTTTTATGTTTTAACCTAAGTAAAGTGTAAATATAAAATTTCTACTGCTTGAATGTGCTATATTTCTCAAAATATTATTGGATTCCTAACTTTGATGGAAAATCGTGTAGATTAACAAAAGCAATCGTTAAGATGGAGAAAATTGTAATTTTTTCAGGAGCGGGCATGAGTGCCGAGAGCGGTATTGACACCTTCAGGAAAAGTGGAGGGTTGTGGGAGCAACACAAAATTGAAGAAGTGGCTACTCCAGAAGCGTGGAAAAATAATTCACATAACGTACAAGATTTCTACAACCTTCGGAGGGAACAAATAAGTGCGGTTGAACCTAACTCAGGTCATAAGCTTGTTGCCGAAATGGAAAAATTTGGTGAGACGATCGTGGTTACTCAGAATATCGACGACCTTCATGAGCGCGCTGGATCTAGCTATGTGCTGCACCTTCACGGAAACATACGCTATGCAAAAAGCAGTGGGCCAAATCAAGAGAAAGCGTATTACCTAATTGAAGGCAACAACTTATCAATGTCTGACTTATGCCCAGAAGGTTACCCCTTGCGGCCGCACGTGGTTTGGTTTGGCGAGGAAGTTCCCATGTATGAAAAAGCCATACCTGTCATTGAGTCTGCGACAATTTTCATTGTTGTGGGTACCTCATTGAACGTATACCCAGCTGCCGGTCTTATCCACTATGCTCGTAGAGCTCGATTGAAAGTGGTGATTGATCCTGATGAACAATTAAACGTACCAACTGATTTTGTGCACCTCAAGTTATCCGCGTCTGAGGGACTTAAAAAGTGCCTTGAATGGATCTGAATAAGAACTGAAAATTATTTTTTCTTTAGTGCCTCTTTGACGAACAACTCGATGGCCGCAGTCATAGAAGGAGCATTTGGCATTGGTGCATGAACGTCCAATCGCAAATTGTTCTTAATCACCGCGTTAGCTGTGGTTGGACCAAAGGCTGCGATACGCGTGTTATTCTGCTTGAAATCAGGGAAATTTTTGAATAAGGATTCAATTCCACCTGGACTAAAGAATACGAGCATGTCGTAATACACATCCTCTAGATCAGACAGATCTGATGCCACAGTTCGATAGAGTACTGCTTTCGTAAAATTGTACTTGTGTTCTTCTAGCGTGATCGGAATTTTGTCTCTTAAAATATCGGTACACGGCAACAAGAATTTTTCGGATTTGTGTTTTTTCATCACTTCTACCAAATCCTCTATTGCCTGTTTACCAAAGAATATTTTTCGTTTTCTGTAAGTGACATACTTTTGAAGGTATAGCGCTACTGCTTCTGAGATACAAAAGTACTTCATAGTATCTGGCACTTCAAAGCGTGTTTCTTCACAAATTCGAAAGAAATGGTCGATCGCCGTCTTTGATGTCAGGATAATTGCAGAATGATCGGGAATATTGACCTTTTGAGATCGAAACTCCTGAACATCAATGCCTTGAACATGAATGAACGGACGAAAATCGATCTTCAACTTATATTTTTCAGCCAGATCGAAATAAGGTGATTTATCTCCTTCCGGTTTCGGTTGAGATACAAGTATAGTTTTAATTGCCAACTTCTAAATAAATTAAATCAACACTCAAATCACTGTCAAAAATTCCTCAATGCATAGTAATAAACAACCACCAATGGTAGAATTTCCAGCGTGCAAAAATACAAAATTAAATAATACCACGGCACTCCATTTTTCAAAACGATCGCACTATTCTTCACTACCCGAATCAAGTAAAACACCCCTATTTGGAAACTAAGGACATAAGAAATAGGCAAATTCCATGTGGGATTCAGTATCCAAACAAATGCAAATACAAGTAATATAACGCCTCCTAATGCGTATACCACGAGGGAATTTGGGATAACGGAATATATTCGTTTTTGCTCTCCGGATATCAATCCAATACACCAAATTCCTAAAATTTCGAAAGCAGCCAAAAGGATCGGTAAGGCAAATGCAATCAACCACAACCTATATCTATCTTCAATATGGAAATAGGTAAGCCACAACCAACAAATCAGTCCTGCTGAAACAACATAGTTTGCCAAAAGCATAATAAAACTAATCGAGGTAAAGCGTATATTTTCTTTTTGGGCTTGTTCTATTGATTCAGAATTAAAAAAAACACGGAATATTGTTGAAACTGAATTTAGGTTCCACATTCGAGATAACCCAATGAACATCAATCCAATAAACCCAAGCGCTAACAGCAGAGTTGTCTGCGTATGTGGTCGAAGCAACAACTGGTCTGGCACTTCTTGCACAGTTGAATCAACAAAGAACTGAATTAATGAAATCATATAATTAGAACAAAGTTACAACGAAGGAGATACAAACAATAACTTGGAATAAAATATCATTAAATTTGCACTTAAAATTGACGATATGAGAACTGATTTATTCGTACATCCTGACTATTACAACATGGATGATTTACTCACTGATGAACATAAATTAGTACGAGATGCAGCTCGAGCATGGGTTAAAAAGGAAGTATCTCCTATAATTGATGAGCATTACGAAAAAGCTACTTTTCCAAATCATATAATAAAAGGATTGGGTGAAATCGGTGCGTTTGGACCTTACATCCCTGAGGAATACGGTGGTCCGGGACTAGATCAGATTTCATATGGATTAATTATGCAAGAGTTAGAGCGTTGTGACTCCGGTTTGCGTTCAACGGCTTCAGTTCAATCTTCATTGGTGATGTATCCCATTTGGAAATATGGATCAGAAGAACAAAAGCAAAAATACCTTCCGAAGTTAGCGACTGGTGAAATGATGGGGTGTTTCGGTCTAACTGAACCTGATCACGGATCCAATCCTGGAGGAATGATTTCCAATTTTAAAGATGCAGGAGACCACGTCATTTTGAATGGTGCTAAAATGTGGATTTCAAATGCGCCATTTGCAGATATTGCCGTTGTCTGGGCAAAAGACGAAACTGGAAGAATTTATGGACTTATTGTCGAAAGGGGAATGGAAGGTTTTAGTACACCTGAAATGCATGGAAAATTATCCCTTCGTGCTTCTTCAACTGGAGAATTGATTTTTGTTGATGTTAAAGTACCAAAAACGAATATTCTACCTGGTCGTTCAGGATTAGGTGCGCCTTTAAGTTGCTTGGATTCGGCTCGTTTCGGTATTGCTTGGGGAGCGATTGGCGCGGCGATGGATTGTTACGATCAAGCCTTGCGTTATTCGAAAGAACGCACCCAATTCGGTGTTCCGATTGGCGGATTTCAGTTGATCCAGAAAAAATTAGCTGAAATGATTACTGAAATTACAAAAGCACAGTTGTTGACATTGCGATTAGGCCAACTTCGAAACGAAGGCAAAGCGACTTCTGCCCAAATATCGATGGCGAAACGCAACAATGTGGAGATCGCATTGAACATTGCTCGTGAAGCGCGTCAAATTCATGGAGGTATGGGGATTACAAGTGAATACTCAATTATGCGCCACATGGCCAACCTTGAGTCTGTTGTGACATATGAAGGAACACACGACATTCATTTATTGATTACAGGAATGGATGTAACGGGTATTCCGGCCTTCACGCGAGAGATGCCTGATTTAAAATAAAATTCGCTACATTTAAGCCACTGACCAGTGGCTTTTTTTGTGCTTAAACGATTGTATATACTGTGGATTTTGCTTTCTGCCTTCGGGTTGAATGCGCAATCTTTGTCCAAAAAACTCGATCGTTTAAAGCAAGAGATTCGGCAAAGTACGTATTACGATTCAGCCACTGTGTTCAAAAAAGGGGCTGAAGCTATTCGTATAGCCCGTAAATTAAAAAGCAAGAAGGAGGAAGCACTTATTTATCAATATTTCGGCAGCTTCTACTACTTTTCTTCACAGCATAAAAAAGCTATTTCATATTTCAACAAAAGTTTGAAGATGGCCAAGCAATATGGACTAGGTGAACTTAATAACTCTACTGAAATAAGGCTGGCTTTTTTAGCAAGTGAAAAAGATTTATACACAGCTGAAAAATCTTTCAAACGTCTATTAAAAATAGCTGTTCAAAACAACTACAGCAATAATATACCGGAAATCTACAATGGATTGGGTTCCATTTATGACATTCGCGCTATGCATGACGAAGCCTTTAATTACTACCTGAAGGGACTTTATTACGCTAAAAAATCGAAAGATACCTATCGACAAGCTATGTTACTAAACAATCTCGGATTGGTTTGTATAAATAACAAGCAATTGAATCAAGCAGAGGATATGTTCGAAGAAGGACTTAAGCTCATCGAAGGAAAAAATGAACACCGCTTGGCGTTTAACTTGAACAACAATTTAGGGTTATTGACCAAAGATTTGAAAAAATACAATGAGTCAGTGAACTACTATAAAAAAACCTTAGCCTATGCAAAAAAGAACGGTTTTCCGAATGGTATTGGAACAGCATTTTTGAATTTAGCTGATTCCTACAAAGGAGTAGGAAACTTGGTAAATGCCAAATTGTATATTGATTCAGCGATATCAATTTTCACCTCAATTTCCAACCGTGAATTTTTAAGTATATCTGAATTGATTCATGCATCAATATTAAGGCTATCCGAGAAACATGAAATGGCCGAACAGGCATTAATGAAAGTGTATGCGATTAATCGAGTGCGCAATGACCCTCAGGCCTGGAAATATTATTACGAAGAATCAGCGCTTTATCATGAAGCCGTTGGAGATTTCAAAACAGCGTATGTGCATTATGACCGTTTCCA
Source organism: Crocinitomicaceae bacterium (assembly GCA_044375095.1). Lineage (GTDB taxonomy): Bacteria > Bacteroidota > Bacteroidia > Flavobacteriales_D > Crocinitomicaceae > M0103. The sequence goes on along the minus strand of JBILNH010000034.1, from coordinate 2,256 downwards.
TTCCATTTCGGACAGTTTATCAGATGCCTCGAATTCGGCCGAATTACAGCGCTTACTGGCTGTGTTTGGAAAAGAAAAAACAGAGTCCAATCTGGCGGTCGAACGCCAACGTAATGCATTTTTGAAAAAAGACAATCAATTGAAACAATCGCGGCTAAAATGGTTGACAGCGTTGATTATCATGATCATTTTGGCAGGTGTATTAACGTATTATATTCGGCACATACAACAGACCCGAAAACAACAGAAAAAATTTACGCAACAGTTGATTCAGCAGATTGATGAAGAAAGAAGCCGCATCTCGCGCGATTTACACGACGACATTGGACAATCATTATCTGTAATTAAATCGAAAATCAATCTGTTTAATTCTGGGAAGGAAATTCAATTGGAAGGACTAGATAAAGAGATTGGTCAAGTCATCGAACAAACGCGCAATTTATCACATATTCTTCATCCTACCTACGTGGCAAAACTAGGATTAGAGCGTTCTTTGGATTCCCTCTTGTCACGAACCCAAGAAAGCACAGGTGTGGTATGCAGTTTAACAATTAAGGAATCATTAACTGACTTAAACCTACAAACAGCTACCCAAGTTTTACGCATCATGCAAGAATGCATCACCAACACGATTAAACATGCAAATGCCACAGCGTTAAAAATTAGCATTAAGCATGAAGGAACCAATTTAATGATTCAGTACAGGGATAACGGAATTGGTATTATAGAAAACAAACCAGTTGACAGTGGCATTGGACTTCAAACCATACGTGAACGGTGTGAGAGTATCGGTGGAGAACTCCTATTTGAAGCCAAAAAAGGGAAAGGATTTATTGTTGAACTTATTATTCCTATGCAGTCATGAAATTATTCATTGCAGATGATCATCCGATCGTAAGAAGCGGACTCAGTTATTTATTGCGATCTGCTTTTCCATCTGCTGAAATTTTAGAGTTCGAAAATGGTGAACATGTCGTCCAAACCTGTCAATCCCAACTGCCTGATTTACTTATTGTTGACATTGAGATGCCTTTCAAATCCGGTTTAGACATCTGCAAAGAATTAACCGATTCGGGATGTCAAACACGCATTATTATTTTGACGATGTACAAAGACATTGAAATGCAAAAACTCGCTTTTTTCAATGGGGCAAAAGGGTATTTAGTTAAAGATAATACGAGCGAAGAATTGGTAGATGCGATAGCGGCAGTTCTTGACGGAAAAACGTTTTTAAGTCGCGGATTAATAGACCATCAATTGCCTGAAGAAAGCACCCCTCAACAGATGAAGGTTGCGGAACAGCTGAGTAATTTGACCCGCACTGAATTGAAAACCCTTAAGTTGGTGAGTCAAAAAAGATCGAGTAAGGAGATCGCAGATTTATTATTTGTTTCTGCGAAATCTGTTGAGAATTACCGCTCACGGATTTGCAAGAAGCTCCATTTAGATGCGCGGAACAACAGTCTATTACTGTGGGTGCTTGAAAACAAGTCGGTTATCGACCGATTGATCTAATTTGAGGGGGCAGCACCTCTTAATTCTTACATTGAAAAGAATACATTTGACTACTCATCAGACGAATTGAGTGATAAACCTGGGGATTGAATATCCGTAACTAGTCACTACGAAAATATTCAACCACTACTACTGGGTTATTGATCAGAAAGGGTAAACGTGCATGTTTACCCTTTATTTTTTATTAAAATTCAAGCGGTAGGAGATCCCTCCATTTATGAATCCATCGGGCATTTCCCTGATCAGTCCAATTCCAGAAGACAAATCGAGTTGGAGATTTTCCCTGACGCGCCAAATGATTCCGCCATTAAATCCCGGTTGTAATTCATTGGATTTATCATAATTGCTGTAAGCTTCAACAAAAAATCCAATTTTATCTGTTGCCATCCAATCCAATCCTAAAGAGTTGAAATAAGACGGATCAATTACTTCTCCATCCCAGAACAGTCCATTATTAATAGTCAGTAACCAGCGGTCAGTTAAGTCCCATTCCATTGGTACTAGAATGGAAGGAGAAAACGATGAAGAGATCAAATGACTGGATGCCCAATTCGGAATCCCCATCATACCGAGTAAAGCGGTACTAGGAACCCATCCCCCACCATTCAATACTTTCGCTTTAAAACCAAACTGAAGTGGCGATAATCCAACCCCTTTATTGTCAACAAAAGGAGTAGTTGAATTAAAAGAAGAAAACTCTTGGCCTATGTTCCATGCAAACCTCAATTCACAAAAATCAGA
>JBILNH010000077.1:0-10587 GCA_044375095.1 Crocinitomicaceae bacterium | reverse complement strand
CAGAAATCCCCAAACGTAAAAAAGTGGAGTTAAAAGCTATTTCTCGTTGATAAATTGGTGGTTCATCAACTGACATCCCTTCCATTTTCTCCCACTGATAGTTGCCTCCCGACTCTATTTGCAAATACCCTTTTCTGAGTACTTGAGAGGATTCACCTAAACCCGGTCGATCGGGCTGAATATCGTACCCAGTTTGAGCAAACAAATAAGCCGAGTAACAAAAAAAGGAAAATAGTAGACGCAATTTCATGCCTTCAATATAATGGTTATGGTACAAACGTACGAAAACTACTTAAATCGAGCGAATATCCTTCACGTTCAATTGCAACGTTTCCTTGTTTTTCCAGGAATTATTTTCCAACGTAAATGCCAATTGAAAAGGAATACCACTGGCTACCTCATCTTGTTTTTTAGCGAGATTAAATCCGATGGCTTCAAGCGCCACGTCATGATTCGGTTGTGTCACACGCATCTTCAAGTGGGCTTCTTTCAACAACCTATTCTCCATACTGAATACATTCTCTGCTAGAAAAACGGGCTTCATATTTCCTGGTCCAAAAGGCTCAAACTGATCTAATATTCTCTTGAAACGCGGAATATGCATGCGGTTTTCACTTGGATGAAACAGCCTGTCAAACGAAAGCTTGGCGTCAATTTGCTGTTCTGGTGTTCGGTCATCCGGATGCAATTTTTCTGCCACAATTTGCTCAAATCGTTCTTGAAACTTGGTTAGATTTTCAGGAAGAAGGGAAAGTCCGGCAGCGTGTTGATGTCCTCCAAATTGTTGCAAAAGTTCTCCACAGGCTGAAATGGCTTCGTGAATATCAAAATTATTCACTGTTCGTGCTGAACCTGTAATAACGCCATTCGATAACGTTAGTACAATGGTCGGTTTAAAGTACTGCTCTACCAACCGTGAAGCCACAATTCCAACCACTCCTTTGTGCCAGTTTTCATTGTAAACGACCAAGGAATGTCCATTTTTTAATTGTTCACTTGCCTCAATGTGTTCGATGGCCTCTGCCGTAATCTGTTGATCAAGTGTTTTTCGCTGCTCATTGTCCTGCTCGATGGCATCAGCCAACTCATTGATTTCATCCTCCGACTTACTGATCATCAATTGTACGGCATGTCGACCGCTACGTATTCGTCCGGCCGCATTAATACGCGGTGCAATGGAAAATACCACATCTGTTAGCGTAACAGGAAACGATCTCTTTGCGCGTTCTAATAGTATTCTGAAAGCCGGCGCTGGTTGAGCATTTAGTTGCATCATTCCGTGAAAAGCCAATATACGGTTCTCTCCTAATACCGAAACGATATCTGCTCCAATACTTATAGCAACTAAGTCTAACCGCCGATACAATGGGTCAGGACTAAGTTCTTTTGACTTAAAATATGCGGATAATAACTTCCACCCTACTCCGCAGCCGGATAACTCCTTAAATGGATAGGGACAATCGGATTGTTTTGGATTCAATACAATCGCATCCGGTAGAACATCTCCAGGTTGGTGGTGATCGCAGACTATAAAATCAACACCTTTCGAACGACCATAGCCAATAAGTTCAACCGAACGCACACCACAATCGAGTGTGATAATGAGGTCGACACCTTGATCTACAGCAAAATCGACACCTTTTTGACTGAGCCCATATCCTTCGGTATAGCGATCGGGAATGTAATAGTCTAACTTCTCTAAAAAAGGATGAAGAATGTCCCACATTAACGCCACAGCGGATGTACCATCCACATCGTAATCGCCAAACAAAAGAACCTTTTGATTGCCTGCTATGGCATCACTCAGGCGATCAACGGCATGACGCATGTTTTTGAGCAGAAAAGGATCGATCAGATCATTCAATTGTGGCCTGAAAAATGACTGGGCTTGATCAAAGGTTTGAATGCCGCGTTGCACGAGCAACTTCGCAATTAATTCTTCCACTTTCAGCACATCTTGAAGGTGTTGCACTTCATCGGGATTCGGATTGTCCTTAACCAACCATTTTTTCATCTTTTATCGTTTTCCATTTAAGTTAAGTAATAATGTCCTGTTTGGAATTATCCATTCGTTGAAAAAAATAGTTTCGTAACTAATTTGGTAAAAATGGAACGCAAAAATACCACAAATGCGGTAGTGGAGGCTCAGAGACAAAGCACTAAATTTGTACTCTTGAATTCGCACCATGAGTAGTTCACTTTCAAATATTCAACTGGGTCAAGCAGTGACCATCTCATCTATTGAGGAAAGTTTTCTCAAGCCAAAACTCATGGAAATGGGATTAATTAAAGGGAAAGAAATCACCATTCTTTTCAAAGCTCCATTGGGTGATCCAATTGCGATCGATGTACAAGGATATGTATTGTCGTTGCGACTAGATGAGGCGGCATTAATTCAAGTGGAAGAAGCCCAGGAAACGGCAATTTTTGCCTAAGTTTGTTTCCATGAAAATCGCCCTTGTTGGAAATCCAAATACAGGAAAAAGCTCCGTATTTAATCTGTTGACCGGATTGCGTCAACACGTGGGTAATTTCCCGGGGGTAACCGTAGATAAAAAAGTTGGGACGGTAACTATTGCTGGAGAAAGTCACACTGTTGTTGATTTACCCGGGACTTACAGTATTTATCCCCGATCTGCAGATGAACAAGTGGTTTACAACACCCTTTCCAACTCGACAAATCCTGACTATCCTGATGCGGTTGTAGTGGTTGCGGATGCCAGTAATCTGGAACGTAACTTGTTTTTGTTCAGTCAAGTATATGATCTCAGCATCCCATGTGTACTGGTGTTGAATATGACAGATATTGCTCAGCGCAAGGGAATTTCGATCGACCAACAGCAATTAGAAGCCACATTTCCTGGGGCATCGATTGTAGCCATGAATGCACGGGTTGGTTTAGGGAAAGACAGATTGATTCAGTCGTTAAATGACCTGTTTACGATCGGTTCGAAGAATTGGCGTGCATTTTTACCTGAACATCATTTAGCACCAATTGAGGATTTAAAAGATCAAGAACAGGAGGCTGAGGCGCGTTATGCAAAGATCACCGAACTTATGCCAATCATTGTTCGCGTTCAACCTGTTCAGCGTAAATCAGTTGGCAGCATTGATAGGTGGTTGGTTCATCCCGTTTTTGGCTATTTGATTTTTGCGGTCATATTACTAATTATCTTCCAGTTTATATTCGCCTTTGCATCAGTACCAATGGATTTTATTGATGCGTCTTTTACTGAATTAAGTGGATGGATTAGTAATCAATTGCCGTCAGGTGTACTGTCTGATTTGATTAGCCAAGGAATAATTCCGGGTATCGGTGGAGTGGTGGTATTTGTCCCTCAAATTGCGCTACTGTTCTTTTTTATCGCCTTGTTAGAGGAAAGTGGCTATCTCGCACGGGTTGTTTTCATCATGGATCGACTAATGCGTCCACTTGGTTTGAACGGAAAAAGTGTTGTTCCCTTGCTTTCAAGTGTAGCGTGTGCCATTCCTGGAATTATGGCAACACGGACTATTGCAGATTGGAAGGAGCGAATAATTACGATTATGGTAGCCCCATTGATGAGCTGCAGTGCGCGCATTCCAGTTTATACCTTACTCATTGCGCTGGTCATCCCCAATGAACGTGTTTTGGGTGTTTTAAACGTACAAGGACTCGTCCTCTTCGGCTTATATTCACTTGGTTTGGTTTCAGCACTTGTTGTTGCAGCAATTATGAAAGGTCTTATCCGCTCAAAAGACCGTGGCTTCTTGCTTTTGGAACTTCCATCCTACAAAAGGCCACAATGGAAGAACGTAGGAATTACCGTTTTGGAAAAAGTACGCGTTTTCGTTACTGATGCTGGTAAAGTCATATTGGCCATCTCGGTAATTCTATGGGCACTTGCCAGTTATGGTCCGGGCGACTCCATGTCTCGCGCAACAGTCACTGCAGAAAAGAAAGCAAAAACGTTGGGATTATCAATTGATGAAACTGGACAACTCGTAGCATCTGAACAATTAGAAAAATCGTACATGGGCCACCTTGGAAAAGCCATTGAACCGATCATTCAACCGATTGGGTACGATTGGAAAATTGGCATTTCACTTATTACTTCTTTTGCGGCAAGAGAGGTGTTTGTTGGTTCATTAGCAACAATATATGCTGTTCAAGACGAAGGAGAAGAGAACAAACGCCTTATTGATCGTTTAAGGGCAGAGAAGAATCCCGATGGTTCACCCGTTTATTCGTTGGCCTCCGGAGTTTCCTTGATGATCTTTTATGTATACGCCATGCAGTGTATGGCAACGCTTGCGGTAGTCAAACGGGAAACGAAATCATGGAAATGGCCGATCATTCAAGTTGCCTTTATGGGCGTTCTCGCTTATTTAGGTGCATTACTGGCTTTTAATTTACTTAGCTGATGCAAGTTTTTTTGGTCATCGTTTGTATTCTGGCAGCAGCAGCCTACTTAGGCTGGCAATTCTATCAACGTTTTTTTAACGCAAGTGGTAAATGTGATGGTTGTGCCATGAGCAAGATGGATAAAAAGTGATTTGATCATCTAACGGTTAATTAGTCATCTTCACATTCAATTTTTTCTTTTTCCAATTGGTTGGATTGTCAATTATGTATTGTTCTATTCGACTATAATCAACCTGATTTCTAATGATATGTTCGTAATAATTTCGTTGCCAGATTTTAGTTTTATTAAATTCTGAAGGTTCAAATTGGGAGGATTTGCGGGGAGATTGAGCTGATTTTCGGGCGAATTGCGAAGATTTGCAAAGAGATTTCGAGGATTTGAGGGCGAATTGCGATTCTTTGCGGGCGAATTGCGATTCGCCCGTACTATTTAGGAATAGGTTGATCTTTTTTGTGGATGCGCCTTTAAATCCGCGAATTATTGCTCCAATTGTGTGGGAAGGGCCTTGGGGATTGGAATGCGTCCATTCCTGCTCGTCTTTATTTTTGATTTGAGAAATTATTGTCACCATCATGTGCATGTGGTCTGGCATGATAATGAATTCTCCTAGAATGGTATTCGGTCTTAATTGAACGGTATTTTTCCATTCTTCCGCTACAATTTTCCCAACGGAATTTAGATTCATTTTTCCGTTTTCAATTTTGCCAAATAAATGAACTCGATCCTGAGTAACTAGTGTAACAAAATAGCTTCCTTGAGCAGAATAATCATAGTCTTTGAGGCGAATTGATTGCCTATTTGGTAGGTTTGAGTCTGTTGACATTTGATGTTTTTCATATTAAAATACGAAAAATCACCAACACATCAATGACCTGATCCTTCTTGCTGTTCGAATGAAATTCCTTGTTTTGTTAAGTGCTTTCCTACGTATAATGCGAAAAATGCGAGGTAAGCAAAGCAAATAACTCCAACAATGTACGATCCTTGAATGCCCAAATAACTATCGTCAGATAACGCACCTTGAATCAACGAAACAACACCACCTCCCATAATCATCATAATGAGTAAACTAGAAGCCGTATTTGTTCGTTCGCCCATTCCGGCAATGCCCAACGTAAAAATACATGGCCAAAGCGTACTGCAGAACAATCCGACTGAGATAAAAGCTAACACACTTACCATTCCTGAGGAGAACATTCCGATCAACAACGCAGCGGCTCCAAGAATCGAATAGATGACCAACTGACGAACAGGTTGACCTTCACTCACGGCATCTGCTACTGCAAGAATAACAACAATCAATAAATACGGGTAAAACTGATCAATGGATTGTCCAGCTAAGCTATTCGCGAAAGCAAATACACCAAACGCCACAAATGGCAATAAAAGGGATAATTTCATTTTGGTAGACTCCTTCAGGTCAAAAGCGCCAGCAGCAGAAGTCCAGCGACCGATCATCAAACTTGCCCAGAACAGGGATACAAACGGAGCCACTTGCGATTCTTCGGTTCCCAATTTCTGTTTCATGAATTCCGGTAAGTTACTCGCCGTAGATACTTCCACTCCCACATAAAGGAAGATGGCAATCATCCCCAAAAACACTTGTGGATGACGAATGGTCGACAAAATTCCACCAGACTGATTGGAAGAAGAATCATCACCCAGCTGATCGGGAATACGGGAAAACTTAAAAATAACAGCGGCTATAATAAATGCAGCACCCAATACGAGGTAAGGAACTTGAACGGCTTGGAGATTCAAATTGGTATCACTTGATCCATTTAATCCGCCGAAAATGGCAAACGATACGATGACCGGACCAATTGTTGTTCCGACATTATTAACGCCACCTGCGAGACTTAATCGCAAGTTTCCTTTGGACGGATCACCCATGCGGATCGCCAACGGATTAGCCGCAATCTGTTGAAGAGAGAATCCCAACCCAACGATAAATAAACCGCTGATGAGAAGAATAAATGATTCATTGTTTGACGCTGGAATAAACAACAACGTTCCTGCTGCAGAAATAAGTAAACCCAAGGCTAACCCATTTCGGTAACCGATTGAATTCAAGATATCGCGCTTCATTAATCCTGAAATAACAAAGTAAAGAACAGATCCAACCGTATAGGCTACATAAAATGCAAACGAAATAAGTTGCGATTGAAGTTGAGATAAATCGAGAGCTTTTTTGAAGACTGGAATAAGTATATCGTTACTTGCTGCAACGAATCCCCAAAAGAAAAAAATCATGATGAGCGTGACGAGCGCGCTCTGGTTCGTAGTTCTAGTCATGGATTAATTTTTGCCCTAAATTAATCAAATACTCAACTAAACTACTTTATCCAATACATTATTTGATTTTCCAGTTACTGCCAATATCTCTTTGACAGTCTTCACGATTGACGCCGCATCGAATCCGCAATCCGCCCACAATTCTTCTTGTGTTCCATGGTGAATGTAGGTGTCCGGAATTCCCAAACGCACCACATCGGATTTGTATTTTTGATCGACCATGAATTCAATGACTGCGGAACCGAAGCCACCCATCAAACAGCCATCTTCAACGGTGATAACCTTATTGAATTTGGAGAAGATTTCATGAAGCATAACTTCATCTAACGGCTTTACAAAACGCATGTCGTAATGTGCAGCAGACACTCCGATTTCTTTAAGCTCCTGTATAGCAGTCTGGGCAAAATTCCCTGGATGACCAACCGTTAAAATAGCGATGTCTTCACCTGAAGTAACTTTTCGGCCCGTCCCGATTTTAACTTCTTTGAACGGTGTTTTCCATTCCGTCATAACCCCATTTCCGCGAGGATAACGAATGGTAAATGGTCCACGATCTTCTAACTGAGCGGTATACATTAAATTGCGCAGTTCTGCTTCGTTCATAGGTGCGGAGACGATCATATTCGGAATGCTCCGCATATAGGCTAAATCGTACGCACCATGATGCGTTGCGCCGTCAGCACCAACTAAGCCGCCGCGATCAAGACAGAAAACCACGTTTAAGTTTTGAAGCGCTACATCATGTAAAACTTGATCGTATGCGCGTTGCATAAACGACGAATAGATGTTGCAAAACGGCACTAATCCTTGCGTTGCTAATCCAGCAGAAAACGTTACCGCATGCTGTTCAGCAATTCCCACGTCAAATGCGCGATCTGGCATTGCTTGCATCATGATGTTCAACGAACAACCTGAAGGCATCGCTGGGGTAACCCCCATAACTTTTTCGTTTTTCTCGGCTAATTCAACAATCGAATGACCGAAAACATCTTGGTATTTTGGCGGTTGTGGCGATTTTGGCACAACCTTTACAATTTCTCCCGTTTCCTTATTGAATACTCCTGGAGCGTGCCATTTGGTTGGATTTCCTTCTTCGGAGAATTTATACCCAGCACCTTTGCGTGTAATGCAATGCAAGATTTTAGGTCCAGGAATATCTTTTAAGTCTTCCAATACCTTGGCTAAACCAATCACATCGTGACCGTCAACTGGACCGAAATAACGAAAATTAAGCGCCTCAAACAAATTGCTTTGCTTGAGTAACGTTCCTTTAAGTGCATGCGTTACTTTCGAAGCGATTGTCTGCGCGTCAGGACCAAATTTCGATACCTTCCCTAAAAGTTTCCAGACCTCATCCTTCACTTTGTTGTAGGTGTGCGAGGTTGTGATATCTGTCAGGTATTCCTTCAACGCGCCCACGTTTGGATCAATGGACATGCAGTTGTCGTTCAAAATGACCAATAAATTGGCATCTTTTTCAAATCCAGCGTGATTTAAACCTTCGAAAGCCAAACCGGCTGTCATCGCACCATCACCGATTACAGCAATGTGTTGTTTATCTTTTTCTCCTTTGTATTTACTCGCTACAGCCATTCCTAAGGCCGCAGAAATCGATGTTGAAGAGTGACCTACACCGAATGTATCGTATTCACTTTCAGAGCGTTTTGGAAATCCTGAGATCCCACCTTTCAAGCGATTCGTGTGAAAACGGTCTCGGCGACCAGTTAAGATTTTATGTCCATAAGCTTGGTGACCAACGTCCCATACCAATTGATCGTACGGCGTATTGAAGACATAATGCAAGGCAACGGTTAGTTCGACTACACCCAAACTAGCACCAAAATGGCTGTTTCCAATTTCTGAAATGACATCCACAATGTATTGACGCAATTCATCTGCCACTTGAGGCAAATCTTCGTGCGCAAACTGTTGACGTAAATCAGCTGGTATTGTAATCTGACCTAATTTCGATCCTGCTGTATATTCTCCCATAGCTATAGAATGTTCGTAAAGTTACGTGAAATGTGTAGTTGAATTAACACTTTACACCTAAAATTGTTCCGCAAACCATATAGTTTAACATATCGAGCAGTGTTAGCAAGGCAATCGAAAAAAACTTTTGATGATGTTGTCACTTTTTTGTGTTTCGTCAAATTAACAGAAAGAACACCGATTTTTGAAGTCGAATGAAGGACACCAAACAAGTTGAATTTCTGGCATTGTATGAACCGGTACACGATCGATTCGAACGGTTTTGTCGGGCGAGGGTTTATGGTGAACTTGATTTCCGAGATGTGATCAATGAATCGTTATTGATTGCCTTCAGTAAGTTCGAGAGCTTGACGTCTCCTCAGTCATTTTTGTCCTTTCTTTTTGGAATTGCCGTTCGCGTAATCGGAAATCAATTGCAGAAGAAAAAAACGGAACGATTGAATGGAAATGAACAATTTATCTACCAACAAGATGATGCAACAGGTCCGTCTCAACAAGCCGACATTCATTTTCTCTTTCAAGCATTAGCTGAACTCGTTGATGAGCAGCGCGAAGCGATCATTCTCTTCGAACTAACGGGATTCAGCATCAAAGAAATCGCGGAGATACAGCATGCTTCAGAAGCTGCCGTTAAGCAAAGATTGAAACGAGGACGTGAGAAATTAACGGAGCTACTCACATACGATGCCACATTAAAAACAGGAAAAATCAACCATGGATAAGGACACGACACTCAATCAGCTTTTCGATGCTGCGCGTACTACGCCACCCGAATATTCGTTCACTGAAGCAAAACAATTTGTTGTTAATCAGATAGTAACAAATAGCGAGTCTATTTTGCCGACTAAACAGTCTTTTTTTAAGATTGGTTTTTGGAAAGTACTCGTTTCGGTCATTGTTGTCATGACTGCAAGTTATTTTCTCTTCTTTTCGGATTCATCTCTTCCCGCTGATCCGATTAAAAAGCAAACAATAAACGAAGCGAATACCAATAAACAGCCAGAACTAAAATCCGCGAATGTAGTTGCAGACACAACAAAAGCTTCTGATGATCGCATTGAACCTACACATGAGGAAAAGGGCATCTCCCCTGAATCATTTAACCTATTCGAAGAGTTTATACCTACAAATGATTGGGTTAATCTTTCACCTGTGGTAACGAGTGCGCAAATGGAAGTTGAAAAACGCGATGAACCCTATATTTTCCCAAAACTGACAGAAATAGAAATTAAGGCGACACAAAAGCAGAAAAAGGCGATGCTAAAAGCGCTGGAAAAAATGGATAAGAAAAAATTCGCATATATTCCGAGTGGGGAGTTTGAACACAACGGTAAAATGACATCTGTTCAATCGTTTGTGATACAAACCACCGAAGTATCGAACTTGGAGTATCGAACGTTTCTTTTCGATTTATTGATGCAGAATAGAAAAGTGGAGTTTTTGCACGCTAAACCTGATCAACAACAATGGAATACATTACCGGGAGGATTACATTCAAAAATGGTTGAGTATTACTTTTCCCATCCTGCCTATGATAACTATCCTGTGGTTAATATCAGTCGCGAAGGTGCAGAAATGTATTGTGTTTGGTTGAAGGAAGAATTGGAAAAAGTAGCTGATGAAAAGAAAAAATCGTCTTATCATCCAATTCGTTTGCCCGTTCGAGCAGAATGGGTAAAAGCAACGTCTATTGAAGTCAACAAACAACCTTACCCGTGGAATGGTCCGTTCATGCGTAACAAAGACGGACTATTTCTAGCAAATTTCAAGCAAACATCAAATGAAATGGCTATTCAGGGTTCAAATAAAGCGTATAGCACAGATGTCACAGCTCCAGTAAACTCCTATTTTCCAAACGATTATGGCGCACACAACCTCAGCGGTAACGTAGCCG
>JBILNH010000104.1:0-8739 GCA_044375095.1 Crocinitomicaceae bacterium | reverse complement strand
CGTTTGAATCAATTTCATAATCGTCTACCTGGAGTTGGGTTAGGTCGAGAAGGTCTGTTTGCGGGTACTGGTCGATTGGCAGGAGTGTTTCCACTTCTCTCATAACGAACAGGTCGGTCAGAGGTGGATGAAGGAACGCGCTGCGGATAACGATTGTAATTATAGTCTACTTGACGCGTTGTTCGGATATCAATGTTTCCATTATTTCTAATTCGTTGCTCACTATGTATCAATGGTGATCGGGCTGGTCTGTTAACTGTACGAACGATTGATACATTTCCCACATTGACTTCGCGTGTCCTGGGAACAGTAGTCCTATGTCTGACTGGATCTTGAGAAACATTTTTCAGCATTGCTTGTGTTGACTGTGGACGATTAACCGGATTAACAGTGCTTACCCAAGATCCTCGAGGTCCGGAATGGTGATTGACGAATGCTGTTGAAGGTTGTGAAGGCGAGCCCGATGCAGAAGGATGTGTACCAAAAAAATAAGGGGAATTAAAACCTCCATAACCTAATCCATACGGATAACACCAAACAGAGTAAGGCATGTAAATCCCGTAATAAGGGTTCCAGCCAGCTGTGTAGTACATATCCCAACCATATCCATAATTCCAAGGATTACTATACTGGTAATTCCAATTGTTCCAAGCTGGATAAAAAGACATGGTGTAAAACGGGGAATACCCTGGAAATGGTGGTTGATAAAAAACACCTCTATCATCAAAGTAATCCCAATCTTCATTATTTCTTCGGCTGTCGCGGTAATGTGCGTAGCTTGTTTCATCAGTCATTGCTTCACCGAGTGGCAGGTTTCCTGAGCCGATTACATAGACATCATCATCGAAAGAGGAAGGGTAAGAGGCGCAGCCTGAAAGTAGAATGAATAGAAATATAGAGGGAAATGAAATTAAGAACAGGGAAGAGGGTAAGGAGTTTAGAGCTGGTGAGGAAGAAAGATTGCTGTTCATATCGTCAAATGTAAAGTCTTCTAAAAATAAGCATTAATTCCTACCTTTGTTATTCAGTTTACTCCAAATTAGGCAAAAAGATTGTTAAAATAAATATGGCACAGAAAAACACAACGCGCGCAGAAGATTATTCAAAATGGTACAATGAGTTAGTTTATAAAGCTGATTTGGCTGAACATTCAGATGTTCGTGGTTGTATGGTGATAAAACCATACGGCTATGCGATTTGGGAGAAAATGAAAGATGAGTTGGATCGTCGATTTAAGGAGACCGGGCATTCAAACGCCTATTTTCCGCTGTTTATTCCCAAGTCCTATTTAAGCAAAGAGGCTAGTCACGTGGAAGGCTTTGCTAAAGAATGCGCAGTGGTAACTCACTATCGATTGAAAAATGCGGAGGATGGAAGTGGTATAATTGTGGATCCAGCAGCCAAGTTAGAGGAGGAGTTGATTGTTCGTCCGACTTCTGAGACAATCATTTGGAATTCGTATAAGAATTGGATTCAATCTTACCGTGATTTACCTATTTTGATTAACCAGTGGGCGAATGTGGTCAGGTGGGAAATGCGTACGCGCTTGTTTTTGCGAACAGCAGAGTTCTTGTGGCAAGAAGGGCATACAGCTCATGCTACAAAGGGTGAGGCAATTCAAGAGGCAGAGCAAATGTTGGATGTCTATGCAGAGTTTGCAGAGACGTGTATGGCTATGCCCGTATTGAAGGGAAGAAAGACGGAAAGTGAGCGTTTTGCAGGGGCTGAAGACACCTATTGCATTGAAGCTATGATGCAAGATGGAAAAGCATTACAGGCTGGCACATCTCATTTCCTTGGACAAAATTTCGCTAAAGCATTTGATGTAAAATATGCAGATAAGGAAGGCAAGCTTGAGTATGTATGGGCTACTTCATGGGGTGTTTCTACCCGCTTAATGGGCGCCTTAATTATGACGCACTCGGATGATGAAGGACTTGTCCTTCCACCGAAATTAGCACCGATCCAAGTTGTCGCCGTACCCATTTACAAAACGGAAAGTGAGTTGGAACAGATTAGTCTTAAAATGGCTGAATTAGGACAACAACTTAAAGCTAAAGGTATTTCATTTAAGTACGATAAGGACGACAACAAGCGACCAGGCTGGAAATTCGCAGAGTACGAATCCAAAGGAGTTCCGGTTCGATTAGCAATGGGGCCTCGAGATTTAGAAAACGGTAAGGTTGAAATTGCAAGACGCGACACGAAAGAAAAGTCGGTTATTGATTTTGAAGGAGTAGAGGATTACATCGAGCAATTGCTAAATGAAATTCAGACTAATTTATTAGATCGCGCAAAAAAACGTCAATTTGAAAACACGCAAAGAGTTGATTCTTACGAGGAATTTAAAGCAAAAATTGATGGCGGTGGTTTTTTTCTCGCGCATTGGGATGGGACGAAAGAAACCGAAGCACTTATCAAGGAAGAGACTCAAGCAACCATCCGTTGTATTGAACTTGATGCGGAAGAAGAAAGTGGTGTATGCATGGTAACCGGAAAGCCTTCAATGTATAGAGTAGTCATGGCTAAAGCATACTAAATGAGTAGTAAAATAGAGCAAAATCATCAAGTCATCCTTGACTTGTTAAAAAACAAAGCAGCGCTGAAACAAAACATTGCTTCAGATGCGACCCGTTTTTTTGAATTGTTTAAAAAAACGATTGATACTGAAATTGAGTCACTAAAGAAACATGTTAAAGATGAAAGGATCAGGCTATTCACTAAAGAAATAGGATCCTTCGAAAAGCATGTCTATATTGGAAGTGATGTGCTTGTATTTCATCAACACAACAATGTGTTTCGCATGCCTGATGACAATCCGCTTTGGGGCACACATTACTTTAAAGAAGATGATAGTCGAGGATATTTTGGAGTGCTTTACATTTACAACTTCTTGGCACAATCGTTTGTACAAAACAGAACGCACGATATGGGCTACCTGATCGGTCGTATTTTTTTCAATAAGGAAGGCCATTTCATGATTGAAGGAAAAGGTCAATTAGGTTATTTGTTTCGAGACATGGCCAACATGCAGCTGAATGATGATGCGATTAAACTGGTTGTTCAAATGGCTTTTGTTTTTGCGATTGAGTTTGATTTACTCGTCCCACCATTTGATTATGTATCAGAAATGACAGTCGGTGAATCACAAATAATGAGCAACAACTTACAAATGCAAACCGGTAAGCGACTAGGGTTCAAGATGAAGTCTGATGAGAACGAAATTTTTTAAAAAAATCATTCATCACCTTTGCTGTTACAGATTTTCAAATTATATTTGCACTCCCAAAAATTACGGGAAATTGACATTTGGCCCATTCGTCTAGTGGTTAGGACGCAAGGTTTTCATCCTTGAAACAGGAGTTCGATTCTCCTATGGGCTGCCAAGAGTTTAACTTGGCCCATTCGTCTAGTGGTTAGGACGCAAGGTTTTCATCCTTGAAACAGGAGTTCGATTCTCCTATGGGCTGCAATAAAAACATAATATAACAGATAATGGCAAACCATAAGTCAGCACAAAAGCGTATCCGTTCAAACGACGCAAAACGTTTACGAAACAAATACCAGCATAAAACAACACGTAATGCGGTAAGAAAATTGCGCTCATTGAGCGAAAAAAATGAAGCTGAGACGTTACTTCCGCAGGTTGTAGCTATGCTTGATAAATTGGCTAAGAATAACGTTATTCACAAGAATAAAGCAGCCAATTTAAAATCAGGTCTTCAGTTGAAGATTAATAAATTATAATCTTTCTTTCGACAATATTCAGGGGCTAACTAGCCCCTTTTTTTGTTTACATTTGATTATGCTTGCTTCAATTCGATTCGCTCTAGTTTTTTTCACTGTTTTTACTGTATTGCCAGTTTATGCTCAGGATCTAAAGACAATTGTCGATCGAGATACGTTGCGCTTAACCTCTAGAAGCGGAGGTGAGTTGGACAGCGTTGATCTTTATTTATTCCCAAATCTTACCACATTACCAGGTGGTTATCCCGGATTTCAACTCGGACTACCAAATGATTTGTTTATTCGGTATTCAAATGGCCGTTTTGAGGGGGAGGAAGCTTCATTTTCAAAAATGAAATTTAGCGCACTTCCACATATTGGTTTTGCCTATACATTTGGCTCAAAAGGCACGCAAGGAGTCAAGGCTCGTTATGAGCAGTTTTTTGGAAAGCACACCTTATTGAATGTTCACTTCAATCAACTGCGATCCAATTCATTTATGCGAAATGGTCAATATGCCTTCAATGAAGTTGGAGCACAATTGAATCATACCCGGAATCGATTCATATTTCAGCTAAATACTGTTTTTAAAAGTTCTGTTAAAAGTCAAAACGGTGGATTAGAAAGCGATTCGTTAATTGATCAATTTGCACTTGAGTTTTTAAATACAAACAAGACATCAGCTGAAAGTTCCTCGAAAAAGTTGAAATTGGCAGCGTCATCAATGGTTGATTTCACGAAAGATACGCTCGTTTCATCAGGACTTTTCTTGGATAACGGAATTAGCGTCAAAAATTACCGGTATATCGAAACAGGTAATCTGTCAAGTCTTTATTCGGTAATCAATTTCGATTCGCTAGCCACATCAGATCAATTTCAGCAATCCACATTATCCAATGGAGTAGGCTATTATCACCTAGGAAAGGTCAGCCGATTTAAAGCTGGACTTCACCTGGATTACTGGAAAGTGTTCAATATATCAAGGGTATTTGACACCACCGAAGTTCGGATTTCTGGAGAATGGAAAACACGCTTCAAAAAATTGGACACCTATTTGTATTATGAAAACAGGTTGGTTGGTGCGAATAATAGCCAATCGGGAAGGGCAGAAGTCTTTACCAATCTATCTCCTCGTTTAAAGCTAAACGTATCCGCATTTTACACCAATCAGCTGCCTGATCAATTTGTTCGGTACCACCTCGGAAACGCCATTATTCCGGTTAGCGATTGGAAAAATGAAAAGCGCTGGAGCGGCTCAGTCGGAATCGAATTAAATGTCAATCCGACAACTTCATTAAACGTGAATTACACCTCTCAATTCGTAAAGGACAATTATTTCTTTGTTAATGGCGCATGGTCAAATTCATCACTCTATAATTTTCAACTTCATCAAGCAAGAGTTGGAGGTGAATGGCGTTTTTCAAGCTTGTCCATTCGGCCAACATACAGATTTACATACTCAACAAATGAATTTACGCCGTTTCCAAGCCATCGATTGGATTGCCGGGTAGTATTAAGTGGATTTATTTTTAAAGCAAAGAAACTTAAAGCGTATACAGGAATTGATGTTCAAGTTCAATCCTCATTTCGTCCGACAACCTATATACCCATGATTGACGCCTTTTCTTTAACTGATCAGACGAATATCTCTGGAGAGGTGTTTAACCTACATGCATTTGCTGGTTTCCAGATTGACCAATTTCGGTTTTTCTTAAGGTTCGAAAATATTGGGTACTTCTGGAATGACAGATCAATCGAATTGGCACAAGGTTATCCTTTTTCCCCTTTCCAATTTAGGGTGGGTATAACGTGGGACTTCTTTAATTAAGTCTTTAATGAACTTTCTTAACAGAGGTTCAAGAGATAATGCACCTGTAATTTTTAATGGATATTGCTTAGTGATTTGAAGTGTAAACGTTATAAAATGCCGAAAGGAGTGTAAAACACTCCTTTCGAACCTAACCTAACCTACCTTTTACAACTAAACCTGAGTCAAATTTAAACGAATTATTGAATTAATCCAACGAAACATACTTTTTTTTTAGTGAATCGAAAAAAAATCACTTCTCAATTCAATGTCCGACATGTTTTTTGAATAAATCTTTGAGTTTTAAGCATGTAATAAATCAGTATTTAAACTAAAAAACATTGATAATCAGACCAATAATTGAATTTTGAAACGTGAATAATTTGATAATTCCATGTTTTTGGTTTAAATTGTGCCATATTCTGAATAGATTTTGAGGTATACGGTAATTATTTTTCTATTAGTTTCCAATTTGTCAATTGGTCAAAGTATTGGTTTTTTTACTCAATATAGGCCTTTGGCGGATAGTCTTTCTAAGGTGTATAATATTCCAACATGTGTGATATTAGGTGTTTCATACCTTGAATCCGGAGGTGGTGTAAGTACAGTTGCAAAACGGTTAAATAATCATTTTGGAATAGTTGGAAATTGCAATTACGAAGTCAGTAAATACAAAAGCAGATATAGATACTATAGTAAGCCAGAAGATTCCTATGTTGCATTTTGTGAATTGGTGAGTCGTAAAAAGTTTTACCCGCTTCTAAAGGGCTCATTAGATGAGAAAAAATGGGTTAGAAGTATTGCGTCAACAGGTTATGCTGCTGACGCGAATAAATGGACAGCAGCGGTTATGAGAATCATAAATACGAAGTGCCATTAATAGAAAAGTTTTTGGCCAGGTTTGATTTTATCTGCGGACTTTAAATTATTTTTTCGAACTAAAACGTTCACCGAACTACCAGTTTTTTGCGCTATTTTACTTAAAGAGTCACCACTTTTAACTATATAGTATTTCTGTTTTTTTCTCGGTGTTACAATCTCTTCATTCGTTGACGTTTCGGCATTTATATTTACCTCTGTTTCCTTTGCTGGTAAGTTCTCTTTAATATCTATTTCTAGCTGTTGAACAAATGCTGTTGAATCTTGAAGTACATTTAGTAATGCGTAGGAAATTAGTTTACCAAATAAACTTGCTCCTGAGAAGCTGAAATGAAGTAAATCTTTATTAAAATACCCTCTTTTATTCCATCTGTGCAATGATCCCCAACCACCCATCGCTTCATTAGCATCGTAAAACGAAAGTTCTAATTCCTCACTAATACGTTTTAAAACTCGATTGATTGCTAATTCATTAGATGGTATTCGGCCGGCACTTCTCGTATCAGGGGCATTTGTTATCAAAATGCTTGCTTCTGGCAACTCCGTCATAAGTCTTCTGAGAAAATTTTCCACTGTATTTTTATATTTAACAGTATCAAGATTCGAATAGGACTCATTTGTACCATATGAGAATATCAGAAGATTAGGCTTCAACTCTTTAAGTTGTAACAAGACTTCATTTTCATGTTTAATTAAATGAGTGAATTGAGCACCAACTACGCCATTTTGCTGGTAAATTAATCCTTCTTTTGATACAAATTCGAATCCCCACAACGAACATTCATCGTTCGTTTGAAAGATCAACGTATCAATTTGCTTATCGGAAGTGATGTGGTATTTTCGAATTCCTCTTTGAAGCCGAAGGCAATCCACTCTATACTTTCCTTGATTAAAAGTGAGGTCAAGCGTGTCAGAATTCGAGTTAATCCAAACAACCATTTCATTTGTGATTTTACCCTTGAATTTATCAGTGAAAGAAACTGTGAATTCTGCTCCTTTGGTTAAAGAGAGTTCGTAGCCCATAATTCCAATTGGTCGATTAGACGCGTTTTTTAATTGGGATGAATACGAATAGCCACCCTTTATTGAACTTTTCGTTCCTAATGGCCCAAAGCTACCAGTGAGCGAATATGGGAAAATAACACCCGATCCGGCATTTCCATAAAGTTGCTGTAGGTGGGATCTTATTTCATTCGTAATTCGATCTCCTTGAATGTGACTATCACCAAAATGAATAATTCGGTATGGCTTCGCGTTAAGAATTTCATCCGTATTAAAATTCCTTTTAATATGATCACTTTTTTGAATTGGAATTAGATATACATTAGTATCAGTTTGTGCCGATAAAGAAAGGCACAAAAAGAATACGTTTAGAATTGAAAATAGATGAAAGGCTGTACATCGTTGTCCTTGAATTGAAGGATCAGTTGCAGTGCTATTAATAGTATAAATGGCCATAAAACAAGTGGAATCTTATTAAGTCTAGTAAAAATTGTTTGCTTCCATTTTGTGGGAAAAAATACGATTGCAGATGAAATTACTAACAAAATAATAATTTCCGGCCGTGTCATCCAAAAACCAAAGAATTCATTTGCATTCATGGTGAATAGCAGTTTTTGTATACTTAAGAAAGCCGTCTCAAAACTTGATGCTCTAAAAAATATCCATAAAATGGAAACCAAATGAAACGTAAGAATAATACCTGCAATTCGTAAATAGGAATTCTTAGTTTCATTCTTGAATAGTAATTTGTGTATCACAAGCAATAAACCATGACCAATTCCCCAAAAGACAAATTTCCAATCTGCTCCGTGCCAAAGACCACCTATGAACATAGTGATCAAGAGAAATAAGTACGTATTGATTAAACCTCGTCTATTTCCTCCAAGCGGGATATAAATATAATCACGTAACCATTGACTCAATGAAATATGCCATTTCCTCCAAAATACCGTAATGTTTGATGCTGAATAAGGATTATCGAAGTTTTCGTTCAATCTGTAGCCTAATAACAAGGCTATACCAATCGCGATATCCGAATAACCTGAAAAATCGAAATAAATTTGAAACGAATATGCATACATCGATGCATAATGCTCGAATCCAGAAAAACCGGCAGGAGCATCATGAATTAAGTCAACGTATTTGGCTAAATAATCTGCAATCAAAAGTTTTTTTAATAATCCAACCGTTAACCTTAAAAGACCTTCTTTTAGAAGATCATAATTCATAGCAATGGGATGTTTAATTTGTGGCAGAAAATCTTTTGCTCTTACAATTGGACCCGCAACCAAATGAGGAAAAAAGGTCATGTAAAAGGAATAATA
>JBILNH010000103.1:0-8748 GCA_044375095.1 Crocinitomicaceae bacterium | reverse complement strand
TTCGTCTAAGTAACGGATTCGGGCGGTAACGATCATCACCATACTCCTTGTGCAATGTGTCAAGTCGCGTCAATACCCAATCCAATCCCAATTCATCCGCCCATTTCAGTAGCCCTTTTGGATAATTCACGCCATTGGTCATCGCCAAATCAGTATCTTCAATGGATGCAATGTGAAGGAAAACTGCATCAATTGCTTCATTTATTAACATGACGAGTACCCGTTCAAAAATTACACGTCCTAATTCCTCATCTTTAATTGGCTCGGGCAATACCGTCCCTTCCGTATAATGATAAAATCCCCTTCCTGATTTGCGTCCGTAAAATCCAGCTTCCTTGTGCCTTTTCTGTGTAAACGAAGGTCTGAATCGTGGGTCATAATAAAATGCTTCAAAAACCGTCTCAGTGACTGTATAATTTACATCGTTCCCAATATAATCCATCAATGTAAATGGGCCCATCCGGAATCCGCCAAAATGTGTTAGTGCCCAATCAATCGTTGCAAAATCAGCTATTCCCTCTTCGTATATGCGCAGCGCTTCTCCGTAGAACGGTCGCGCAACACGATTGACTATAAATCCAGGAGTGTCTTTGCAAACTACGACAACTTTTTTCCAAGATTCAATTAAAACCCGAGCTATTTCAATAGTCGTCGAATTGGTTTGAACCGCTGGAATTACTTCAACCAAGGGCATTAATGGTGCTGGATTAAAGAAATGAATGCCAATAATGCTCTCTGGATTTAATAAAATCGAACCTATTGATGCAATGGAGAGTGAGGACGTATTACTTGCCAGAATACACTCTTGCGAAACAACTTCTTCTAATTTTCTGAAGACTTCGTGTTTGATTTCTAACTTCTCGATAATGGCTTCAATAATAAGTCCACAAGAACGCATATCTTCTATGGCCTCGGTATACGAAATGGACGCTAAGATTTGATTACACTTATCCTGTGCAATCAGGCCTTTTTCAACCAAACGAACTACCTGCTTTTCATGCTGCGACTTAGCCTTTTCAAGTGTAGAAATGGAAGAATCCATGATGATTACTTGGTGTCCATTTTGTGCAGCGACTTGTGCAATTCCGGCCCCCATAGTACCTGCTCCTACTACCCCAATTATCTTTGTATTGCTCATGTTAGTGAAATCAATTAGACGCTATTTATTCTCCTTTGAATATTGGTTTTCGCTTCTCAAGAAAAGCGTTGACACCTTCTCTGAAATCATATGTCTGTCCTGCTTCTACCTGCAGTTCTTTTTCAGTCTCTAACTGATCTTCAAGCGAGGATGTCCAAGAGGAATTTACTGCCTTTTTTGTCAACCCTAAAGCCCTTGTTGGCATTTTTGCTAGATGTTCCGCGAAGGATTTGACCTCGGAAGCAAACGCTTCATCATCAACGGCTTTGTATATTAAGTTCATTGCCTCTGCATCGGTTGCTGATAATTTATCTGCAGTCATCATTAGTGCCAATGCCTTTTGATTCCCAACTAATCGCGGTAAAAAGTAAGTTCCTCCTGAATCGGGGATCAATCCAATCTTTGAAAATGCTTGAATAAAGCTGGCTGATTTTGTAGCTATAGTTATATCGCATGCTAAGGCAATATTTGCTCCAGCTCCAGCTGCTACTCCATTCACAGCACCGATAACCGGTTTTTCAATCGATCGAATGCGAAGAATAATCGGGTTGTAATGATCACGCACGATAGTTTCCAAATCTGGACCTTCGGGATCAACCGCCTCCCCCAAATCCTGACCAGCACAAAATGCTTTACCTTCACCTGTGATAATGATCGCACGAACGTCGGTATTGCGTTCTGCCTCATCAAGTGCCTTTTGCAGGCTTATTGCCATCGATTTATTGAATGAATTAAAGACTTCCGGTCGATTCAGACGCAATTCACATACGCCATTTTCAAGTGTAACGATTACTTCCATTTGTGGGTTTTTTGCGAAGATACTTCAGACATTTGGATTGAACAACCTATCCATCACTTCCTGTACATCTTGTGCATT
The DNA here is from genome assembly GCA_044375095.1 of Crocinitomicaceae bacterium. GTDB lineage: Bacteria > Bacteroidota > Bacteroidia > Flavobacteriales_D > Crocinitomicaceae > M0103. Next base: position 6,733 of record JBILNH010000103.1, on the reverse strand, counting down.
TCTTCGACTCGTTGGATCATCGTTTTACGCAGTGATTCAGGGGACAGCACTTCTATTTCGGCTCCATAAGACAATATATCCCGGATAAATTCTTCAGCCACCAAAATATGAAGTTGAATGATGACGTATTCCTCATTTCGCTCGATAACCTGCTGGGAATAATGAAAAGGTTGCGATTCAATATAGCGACTAGCAACTGGTTTAACGCTCAATTGAACAATTTCAGGACGACTTTCATTATTTACTGTAATTCCAGTCACGAATCGAAAATACTCATCAACCTTAAAATTTGCCGGAACGTATCCAATTTCGTCTGAGACCTCTAAGGTTTGAATACGATCCAAGCCATAGGTGATAATGTCTTGTTTCACTAAATCGTATGAAATCAAGTACCACCGATTTCGGTATTCTTTCACAAGTACCGGAACAACTTTTCTGGGCTTGGCAATTGTTGTTTTGAATCCGGCGTACGAAAAATAAACGATCTGTTTGTTTCTAATGGCCTGAACCAATTGCGGCAAATATTCATTTCCTCCTGTTGAAAGCGCGCTTTCGAATTGAATAAATTGGTCCAACTCTTCATTTGGTTGCTTTTTCGATAATTCGACCCTGTCGACAATTTTATCAATGGCATTCCCAAATTGCTTGAACATGTCCACATCTTTGAATTGCATTAGCGTATATGCCGCAAACTGGATGGATGCTAAATCTTCTTCGGTTAATGGGATATCATTAAGCGTGAACGATGGATCTTCGTAGTAATATCCATTGTATCTTTTACTGTATCGAATTGGTGCATCATGTTCCATTTTCATGGCAAACATGTCCTTTTCAATGGTAGAATTGCAGATGTGTCCTCCGGAAGTAGAGCCAAACAACTCATCTTCACACGCTTCACGCAAGACGTCTTTCGAAGGATATGGATTGTAAGTATTCCGTATGCATCTGTCGATAATCCGGTAACGAATTAACGCATGTTTAATGTGTGGCATTAAGACGTCACTTTGGAATGGTAACCGAACAACTCAAAAAACTTTATCGCCTTCGCAACTTCAACTGGAACATCCTCCTCCCAAGCTGAAGATCCTGCATTGATTTTCATTAACACATCATCAGACATAATATGAAGTAAATGAGGATCAAATTCATCCATTGACTCGATTTTATTGTTGTCTTTCAGGTAGGTCAACAAGCCTGTTAATCGATTGGGAACTTTGAAATTTTCCAATGAGTACAATTCGCCTGTCTCTACATTGTTCGCCGGATAAACGATCATTTTAACATTGTGTCCGAAACCGCGACCAAATGCTTCTAACAATCCTCCGGGTAAATTATCGTAATACCTATCGTCAAATATGGTATGTAAGTTATAGATTCCTACAATTACACCCATTCGCTTACCCCTAGCGATTGAAGCTAGGTAATCAACCATTTTATAGTGCTTCAAGTAATTCGAAATCATAACCGTATAGCCAAGCGATCCTAATAATTCAGCACGATCGACAAAATCTTTATCTGAAATTTTACCGTCGGCAGTTAAGTCTTTTAAGGTAAGCTCAAAAATGACAGACAAATTATCTTCAGAAACGTCTTTATCTTTCAAGAACTGTTTCTTACCTGATTCCACCATATCAATATGTACCTTCGTTACAGGGCGGAATCGACCTCGCATCAAAAGAATATTCTTTTTATAAAGCGCTGTTGCAGGTTGAAGTACATGACCGGACAAATCGAACATCGTCGCGTCAGTAATACCCCGTTTTACCAAATTGAGCGCGAGAATACGGTTGTCTACATTTTCAAAATCAGGTCCAGAGACACGAAGCATATCAATTTCCATGCGGTCTCTCGGTAATCTATGTACTAATGCATTGAGGAACTCATTGAGATCTTCAGATAGAAAATAACACGCATAAACAAGGTTAACACCAAGAATACCTATAGCTTCTTGTTGAGCCTTGTGACTATTGTCGTGCATTTTTATGTGCAAAATCACATCATTTGGTTTCGCTTCCAAGTTTAATTGAAAGCGAATTCCTACCCAACCTTGACCTTGATTTGTTTTGTGGTAATTTAACGACTCAACAGTGTTACAAAAAGCAAAAAAGCGCGATTCCTTGAATTTTTTTGGTAGACGGAATTTCAATGTTTCGTATTCAGTTTCCAACATTGTTATCAGTCTTTCCTCACAAACATATCGACTAGCTTCACCGTACATGGCATCGGATACTTTCATGTCATATGCTGATTGGGTGTAGGCTATCGTTCCTGAACTACCACCAGCTTTAAAAAAATTGGCGGCAACTTCTTGTCCAGCCCCGATTTCAGCGAAACAACCATAAATATCAGAAGTCAAGTTGATCTTAAGTGCTTTTTCTTCGGTAGTTAATCTACGTTCATCAATCATGGGTAAAGAAAATTAGTTGGGATCCCTGAATTTTGGGTTGTTGATAAAAGAAAAGTCTGTTAGGGTTAGTAAAAACGTTTTAACCAATCCCTTTTGCTCAGCATCAAGTTGAACACCTCCCATTGCCGCATACTCCATGAGTACGTCTATCGTCGGACTTTGCACCACGCCACTCGAATAGTGTTCGATGACTTCTTCAAGTGTAGAAAAACGTCCATCGTGCATGTAAGGTGAAGAAAGTGCAATATTTCTCAAGGTCGGAATTTTAAATTTTCCATTGTCATTTGGATTACCAGTAACGGCTCCTCTTCCTAAATCAGTAAACGAAGCATCTAGTCCATTGTTACTAAATTTATTTATTTGCATCATTGCTCCACTGTGGCAATGTAAACAATCGGCACCATTCAGACTTTTAAACAAATCGTAACCTGCCCATTGTTCTGGTGTAACTCCTGCCAATTTGCTTTGTTCCTCAGCTGATAATGGAAATCCATATTCGTTTTTATACATCACGTCGTAGGTGCTGTTAGCGGAAATCATAGTTCGAAGAAATTGCGCAATGGCCTTTGACACTTTCATTGAATCAATACCAGGCTCTCCGAATGCTTTGTAAAAACGATTTCGATAAACTGGATCGGCATCTAATTTTGCAGCGGCATCCTTCCACGATTGGTGCATTTCAATCGGATTTGGAATGGGTTCAAGAATTTGCTCTTCTAGTGATTTCGCTCGGCCATCCCAAAAAAAGAATTTTTGCCAACCTAAATTTATTAGGGCCATAGAATTGCGGGTGCCTTGAATACCATCTACTCCAACAGAATACTTGTTTGGATCAGAAAATGCCGCTTCAGGCGAGTGGCAAGATGCGCATGAGATCGAGTTATCCCTACTCAATTTTTTCTCGTAGAACAAGAACCGACCAAGTTCAACACCTTCAACTGTAAATGGATTATCCTCCGGAATTGGCATGTCTGGAAAGTGCGCTGGAATTTCAAGTACATAAGGGGTAGATTCATAACCAACCTTATCTTTTTTACAGGCAATAAAAATTCCAACACCAATAAACAGTAGTACTAAGATCCGCATATCAATAGAGACTTATCGCGTTTTTGAACTGTTCGATTACCTTCAAGCTAATGGCCTCTTGACCAGACATGTTGTGAGAAGTGTATTCCGTCTTAAGGTCAAGACTATTCGATCCGTTTTGCAAGAATTTTAACAGATCAACTTTAAGTGCCAATGAATGTATTCCATTTCCGGTGTTCGACCAATTAAGGCTTGAAAAGGAAAGAGGTTGAATAATCTGATCGGAACCTACATGAAAAACGACAAAATGGTTAAAGTTATCGATCCCATCATCCAATGTATCGACTTTTGCCTCAACTTTCAAAAAGATGTACCCGGGATTCCAGTCCCAATGCATATCATTTGCAATCATGATATTCAGCGGATTCTCATTTGGAAATGCGGAGGGGTCACTGTGATTATAAGATGGGTCTACCCCCAAGAATCCAGCCAATGAGGTAAAGTCGCTTGGTTTACCATCTACTTGTGTGACTAACGCGCCATTTTCAGCAAAGTCGTATAAAGCTGCCTGAGTTAATGTCTTTGATCCATTTTTCAGTGAAGTAAAATAACATTTCAAACCAGTAAACTGAACTTTATAGCCTTCCGGAGTTAGAACTACCTGTTCTAAAGCCAAAGGAGACGGACCATAAAATGGTTGCATAGTTATTTTCAACTGATCAACAACTGGCGCTGGCGGAACAACATCATCCTCTTTACACGAAAAAAGAAGAAAAACCAATGATAGTGCGAATAAAAACCTTGACTCTCTCATAGTAAGCAAATGTACAAAAGAACTCTTCAAAATGTGTAATTTTAGAATTATTTCACAGTTCAAGAATAAGAATGAATTCAACTAACTTAACCCCTTTCAAAATACTCAATGCTTCTGCTGGCAGCGGTAAGACATACGCATTAGTGAAAGAGTACCTTTTACTTTTGTTAAAGGACGATAATAAGAACAATCAATTCGCTCAAATTGTTGCCATGACTTTCACCAATATGGCCGCCATTGAGATGAAAGAACGAATTATACAAAACCTGGATTTGTTAAGCTTTCCTTTTCAACGCGAAGAGGAATCAACACGTTATGCAACTGAACTAGCAAGAGAATTATTGATTGATCCACTTGACGTCCAAAATCGTGCGAAACGCGTCCTTAAAACCTTGCTCCATAATTACGAAGATTTCCATGTATTAACGATTGATAAATTTAATCTTCGACTGATTCGCTCCTTTAGTCGAGATCTAGACCTTACCAATGATTTTGAGGTAATTTTGAATGAAAGAGAAGTGATTGAACAAGTTGTTGATGTGCTTTTCGATCAACTTAAAAAAGATGGAACAGACGAACTTTCGAAATTAGTTTTTGCCTTTGCAAAATCAAATTTGGATGAAGGTGAAAAGTGGGATTTCAGGTCACAACTCATTGATTTTGGTTCATTGATAAGTAAAGAGAAATACCAATCATTGATTGAACGGGTGCTTGAAATGGATTTATCTGTAGATCGGTATTACCAATTAAAACATGCGTTTCAACAAACAATAAATGAATTTGTTACACTCTGCAGAGACGCACATCGCGTGTTTCGTGATTTAGATTTACATGGCCCAAATTTGCCTGGTGCTCAAACCGCATGGAACAAATTAGACAAATTAGGTAGCATTACCGTTCCGAATGAGGAAGGAAAAGTTCTGGATAATAAACTTGTTGAAGTACTTAACGGAAAAGAACTTGGTAAAGGAAAAGTCTTTCCTGATGAATTAAAAAATGTGCTTCAACCCATTAAGTCATGGATAGATCAACACTTATCTGCGTATCACGTAACTGATTTATTTTTGAAGAGTTATTTCAATATGTCGTTATTGAAATACATTGCTGCTGAACTAAAAGCAGTAAAAAAAGATCAACACCTGATCCGTATTTCTGAATTCAATCAGCTCATTGCGAACTTAGTACAACATGAAGAAGCTCCATATATTTATGAGCGCCTCGGTACTCGATTTTCGCATTTCCTTCTTGATGAGTTTCAGGATACGTCACGTTTACAGTGGCAAAATATCGTGCCGCTGATTCATGAATCGCTTGGAAACGGCAATCTAAACCTTATTGTAGGAGATCCAAAACAATCTATCTATCGATTCAAAAATGGTGTTGCGGAACAATTTATCGCATTACCGGCAGTTTACAACCCAGAAAAAGACCCTCACCTTTTAAAGCAATCGGACTTTCTTGAAAAAATGGGTGTTGTTGATGAGCTAGGGGACAATTGGCGATCTTCGCCTGAAATTGTTAATTTCAATAATACGCTGTTTAAAAAACTGAAGGATAACCTCAACGACGAAGCAAAAGCATTTTATGCTTCTATACACCAGCGGCCGCAATCAAAAAAAACTGGTTTCATTGAGATTCATTCAGTAGAATCAGAGAAAGAACTGGACCTTGATGCCATTATCGATTGTATTGAAAAATGCAAAACTGATCAAATTCCGTTAGGTGATATTTGTATCCTTGTTCAGCGGAATTCTACTGGAAATGACATTGCGATTGAATTAAACAAGCGAAAATATAAAGTCGTAAGTGCTGATTCTTTGCTGATTGCTAAAGACCGGAAAGTTCAGTTGGTAGTGTCGTATTTAAAGCGAAGGATTAAACCCTCCTCGTTAACGGAGCAAAAACGGTTCGCTGAATTGTATTTTCAACTTACGACTTCAGAACCAATTCTTGCTTACGAAAAATGTGTAGTTGATACAACGGATAGTAAAGGTAAACGAGTGAAAAGATTCAACGAATCCATTTTCCTTACATCCACATTTGGTGATTCTGCAACATTTTTCTGTCCGTTTGAAAGTATCTATGAACTGGTTCAGCATTTTTATAAACTGCTGAATTGGAATGAATTAGACAATCCGTTTTTGCATCATTTTGCTGATTTCGTTCATGACTACGAACAGCAAAAAGGCCCAGATATCGAAGCATTATTGGATTCCTTTGTGAGTCAAAAAGATAAATTAGCGATTCAACTTCCTGAAAGTCGCGACGCTATTCAAATCATGACCATTCACAAATCGAAAGGGCTTGAGTTTCCTGTTGTCATATTACCTAAACTCGGTTTATCGTTATCTGGGTCTTCTAAAAACAAGTTCTTGATACCGACAAAACAAGAAGTTCTCTATAGCACGCTATCTAAAAACAATCCCGTTAAAGAAGTCAAAGATGCCGCTGAAAAAGAAGCTGACCAAGTATTTATTGATACCGTC
>JBILNH010000018.1:0-23812 GCA_044375095.1 Crocinitomicaceae bacterium | reverse complement strand
AACTACACTCACCGAAAAACTATTGCTTTTTGGAGGGGCTATTCAAACAGCAGGAGCGGTCAAAAACAATAAAATTAAGAAGACTGCGACATCCGATTTCATGGAAATTGAAAAACAACGGGGAATCTCAGTTGCCACCTCCGTAATGGCTTTTGAATACCGCGACAAACAGGTCAATATTCTAGACACGCCAGGACATAAAGATTTTGCGGAGGATACGTACCGCACACTTACAGCAGTGGATAGTGTTATCTTGGTCATTGACTGTGCGAACGGTGTTGAAACACAAACAGAAAAACTGATGGAAGTTTGTCGCATGCGAAACACTCCAGTGATCATCTTTGTGAATAAAATGGATCGAGAAGGTAAAGATGCATTTTCACTACTTGATGAACTCGAAGAAAAACTGTCCATTAAAGTCCGCCCATTAACTTGGCCAATAGGAATGGGTGATCGATTCAAAGGAGTGTACAATATTTACGGCAAAAGTCTGAATCTTTTCCAAGCGAGTAAAACAAAGAGAGCTGAGGATGTGGTCTCTATTGATTCACTAAATGATCCGCTTCTCGATGAATTAGTTACGCCGCAATTTGCGAATGAACTCAGGGAAGAACTAGATATTATTGATGGCGTTTACGATCCCTTTGATCGCAATAGATACCTAGATGGTGAAGTTGCGCCTGTTTTTTTTGGCTCTGCTGTGAATAATTTTGGTGTACAGGAACTTCTAGATACGTTTATTGATATTTCACCATCGCCAATTGGTAGGGAATCTGATTCACGCTTTGTGGAACCTGACGACAAGAAATTCTCTGGATTTGTCTTTAAAATACACGCCAACCTTGATCCAAAGCACAGAGACAGAATTGCTTTCTTACGCATAGTTTCCGGTAAGTTCGAACGGAATAAATTCTACCACCATGTTCGCCTAGATAAAAACTTCAAATTTCCCAATCCTACTTCGTTCATGGCGCAAGAAAAGAGTGTAATCGATGAGGCATTTCCGGGAGATGTTGTGGGGTTATACGATACGGGTAACTTTAAAATTGGAGATACTTTAACTGAAGGTGAAGACATGATGTTCAAGGGAATTCCATCGTTCTCTCCAGAAATTTTCATGGAGCTTGAGAACCTCGACCCTATGAAATCAAAGCAGTTAGATAAAGGCATTCATCAATTGACAGACGAGGGTGTTGCGCAAATGTTTGTCATGCAACCGGGTAATCGAAAAATTGTTGGAACTGTTGGTATGCTTCAGTTTGAAGTCATTCAACACCGTCTCATCAATGAATACGGCGCGAATTGTCGATTTACACCTAAAAACTATTACAAGGCTTGCTGGCTGACTTCTGATAGCTCACAACAGCTAATTGATTTTACGCGCGCGAAAGCCAATTATTTAGCAAAAGATAAAGATGGGAATTTGGTATTCTTGGCAGAAACTCAGTTTTTACTCACGATGGCTGAACAAGATTATCCTGAAATTGAATTTCACTTTACTTCTGAGTTCAAATTACAGAAATAAAGCATTTAAACGCTATTCTTCGACCAGAATTGGCAAGTCTTCTAGGAGTTCAATTGCACCGGTCGCGTGATTGATTTGAGCCGTTAGCGATCGCAGTCCATTGGTAATCATCACGTATTCCGAAGTAAGCACCGAATTGTATTGAGCCAACTGGAAAAGTGTTTCTTCTGTCAATTGTACGTCTGTTGCTTTACATTCAATGAGTATTTTTGTATTTCCTTCTCTATTAGCTACAAGCAGGTCAAAACGACGTGTAAGTCCATTTATAAGAAGTGATTTCTCAACAGCTATTAATCCTGGCGAAGCCTTTTTATACTCGATTAAGTAAAAAATAACATGTTGACGGACCCATTCTTCCGGCGTTAATTTCACCTGTTTTTTCCGCACCAGACAAGTGACGTAAATAGTATTCGATCGCCTCACCAAATTCAACGGTGCTTTTGGAAAGTTCAATGGTACAATCATCGGGTGTTTTTATTTCGCATCAATACGGATCCAACAAGAATCCCAAATAAGGAGAAAAGTAATCCACCAAAAATAGCTGGAATGACTGGTATAAAGAATAAGAAAATGAGCCACCCGAATAAACCTAAAACCATTCCAAAATAAGCGCCTGAAGCATTCATGAAATTCCCCATCATCATAAAACAAAAAGGCAAGAACAACGATACCAAACCAAAGGAAGACGAAAGACTTACAAGTTCAACTATTTTCTGATTTAACAAGGCAAAAACAAGGGCAAAAAGTGTCATTAATACAATTGACCAACGCAACGATTTTAGCAGGTCAATAGTTGGGTATTTTGGTTTAATTATGTTTTCTGCAAAAACCGTTGCAGGTGCCAACAAAGCACCTGATGCCGTACTCAAAATTGCAGAGAGTAGAGCGCCAAAGAATACGATTTGCAAACCAGTTCCAGCTTTTTGTTGAATAAGCGCTAAAACAAATGCGGATGAAGAAGCGTGGTGTATATCTGGATAAACATATTTTCCAACAAAAGCAATGAGAATGGGCAATAATCCGATGGTGAGGTACATCAAGCCTGCAACTATTGAAGACGAAACGGCGACTCGCGAATTTTTAGTTGCCACAACTCGTTGAAAAACGTCTTGTGAAACTATGGAACCAAGTCCTACATTAATCCATGCAGCGAGCCATTCGAGCGTTGACAACTTCTCTTCATTGTAAAAATCAAAAAAATCTGGTGACGCTGAATCGATCGCCAAAAAAATGGAGTCAGTTGAGAATAAAGAGAATAAAAGAAAGATTAGTCCAACAACAATTACGACCATTTGAATGGAATCCGTCCAACTCACAGCCCACATTCCTCCCATTATGGTATACGCTGAGACGAGCATGCCTGAAAGGATAATCGCCATAATCAACGGGATGTGAAAAAGGTGATTAAACAACAAGCCCATTGCCAGTAACTGCGCAGATACCCATGTAAAAAAACTAGGAATCATAATAATGGCACTGACAAATTCTGCGCGTTGACCAAAACGTTCACGAAACATGTCTGAAAAGGTTAGCTGACCTGATTTACGAATGTACTTGGCAAAAAACAACCCGACTAAAAAAAGACAAAGTGCTGCACCAATTGGCTCCTCGATTATTCCAACAAATCCATGCGCTAAAAACTCGTTGGGCGATCCCAAAATTGACTCTACTCCAAACCACGTAGCAAAAAAGGCAGCAGTAGACATGAAGAATGGAAGATTCCCACCAGCAATGGCAAAATCTTCCCCTGTTTTCACGCGCCTTGAGGCTCGAAACCCGATAAAAACTGTGAATGCCAAATAAAGTAAAACGGCAACTTGGACCATATTACATCCCTAATATCAACAATTCGATATCCTTGTATTTCAAATCGAATACTTTACCAAGTACTTCGCTTGTTAATGTGCCATTGTATATATAGACCCCTCCCCTAAAGCCATGGTCGTTTTTTATAAGCTCTTTACATCCACCTTGTTCACCCATTTCAATGAGAATAGGAGAGAAAATATTAGAAAGTGCAAATGAGGCCGTCCTTGAGACACGTGATGCAATGTTTGGAACGCAATAATGAATGACTTCGTGCTCTACAAATGTTGGTTCTTTATGATTTGTTACCCTTGAGGTTTCAAAACAACCTCCCTGATCAATACTTACATCAACAATTACAGAACCTGATTTCATTTGTTGCACCATTTCGGACGTAACGATGCATGGAGTTCTTCCATATGGAGCGCGAATTGCACCAATAACCACATCCGCTCTCATTATGGCTTTTGCTAATACTTTTGGATTCATCACAGAAGTATAAATGCGTTGCCCGATGTCATTTTGTAAGCGTCTTAAGCGCGACAAGGAATTATCAAATACTTTCACGTATGCACCTAACCCGATTGCTGCACGAGTTGCATATTCACCAACAGTTCCAGCTCCAATAACAACAACTTCAGTTGGCGTTACACCGGCAATACCACCAAGCATAATACCCTTTCCATCCGAAAAGGAAGACAGCAACTCACCTGCAACCAACACTGAAGTTGTACCCGCAATTTCACCCATCGTACGAACCACAGGAAAAACGCCTTCTTCATCTCGTATATAATCCCAGGCAATGGCAGTAATCTTTTTTTCAATCAACTTTTGAAGAATAACTTTTGGTTGAATGGATAACTGAAGAGCCGAAATTAAGGTTTGATTGCCCTTCATCATATCGACTTCTGCTTCAGATGGAGGAGCAACTTTAAAAATTATATCACACGTAAAAACTTCCTCGGTAGAATAACATATTTCAGCTCCTGCCTCACTGTATTCACGGTCAGAAAAATTTGATCCCTCACCACTACCAGTTTCAATCTTCACCCGATGACCGTTGGAAACGAGCAGAGAAACAGCCTCAGGAACGAGCGCTACTCGCCTTTCCTGAAATGAAGTTTCTTTCGGAATTCCAATGTAAAGACTACCCTTTTTACGCGCAATCTCTAACATTTCTTCTTTTGGCAAAAGCGCACCTTTCAACATTAGCTTTTTAACAATTTCAGGATCAGTTATCATACTTTACTGTAATAGTTCGTGAATTATCCTCGTTTTTGCGAATATACACCCAAATACATTGTTCAGGTAACATTCCAATTAGTATTTCTGGCCATTCAATGAAACACCTTGCTCCACTGTAAATGTGTTCCTCAATACCACTGTCATATACCTCATCTATTGATTTTAACCGGTATAGATCCATATGGTAAATCCGATGAAATAGTGGACTATCGTAAGTATTTACGATCGAATATGTAGGTGAACCTTCAGGATGTGAAATTCCGATGGCTTTTAAAAGAGCAATGATAAATGTCGTTTTACCAGAGCCCATGGGCGCTTGAAAGGCAAACAACTTAGCCGTTGAATGGTCGTCTAAAAACTGCTTTGCTACTCCGGGAATATCATCCAAGTTATTGATTGTGTAGATCTTGTCTTCCATTTCTTTCTTCAAAACAAAAGTAAAATACTATTCTACACTATTGAACAGCCAAACACAGAAGTATCCAATGCATACTGTTAACAACCGAAATCAACCTTTATCTTTTGGAATAAGCTCCACAAAAGGAATCAATATTTCCTCGAGCGAAATTCCTCCATGTTGAAACGTATTGCCGTAATAATTGACGAAATGGTTGTAATTGTTCGGATAAACGAAGAAATCATCTTCTCCTGCAAAAACGAACTCACTTGACATTCTTTGTTTTGGCAAACCTGCTTTAGCAAGGTCATTTACAACAAAAACTTCTTTTGAATTATACGACAACCCACGACCTACCTTGTACCTCAGATTACTATTGGTATTCCGTTCTCCAATGATTTTAATTGGGTTGGTGACCTTCACAGTTCCGTGGTCTGTTGTAATAATCAATTGCGCGCCGAAATCGGCAATCTTTTTAACGATATCATGAAGCGGAGAATGTTCAAACCATGACATTGTAAGTGACCTATAAGCGGGCTCATCATCCGCTAGTTCACGAATGACCTCCATTTCAGTTCTGGCATGTGAAAGCATGTCGACAAAATTATAAACGATAAAATTGACATCGTTTTCTTTCAATTGCGATAGTCCATCAGCTAATTTTTTTCCTGCATCGTAATTTGTAATCTTGGTGTATGACCACTTTACTTGTTTACCTAATCGCTTTAGATTTGCCTCTAGAAAATCTTTTTCATGCATATTTTTTCCTCCCTCATCCTCTTCGTTTTTCCACAATTTTGGAAAGCGATTTTCAATCTCACTTGGCATTAATCCGGCAAAAAAAGCGTTGCGCGCATAATGCGTTGCTGTTGGTAAGATGGAATAAATTATTTCCTCGCTATTTACATTGAAATACGTTGAAAAGACAGGTTCCAATGTCTTCCACTGATCGTAACGCAAATTATCGATAACCAATACGTAAGTTTTCCCTTTGTCCATAGCGGGAGAAATACGCTCCTTCATTAACTGATGAAGCATTAGTGGCGGATCATTATCACCTGATATCCACTCCATATAATTTCTGGACACAAATTTTGTAAACAGTTGATTGGCTTCTTTTTTTTGCATCTTAAAAACCTCGTGCATACCGCTGTCCGCATTTTTATCCAATTCCAACTCCCAATAGACCAACTTCCCATATAAATCGGCCCATTCATTAGCAGAAAGTCGATCGTTAAGCTGTTGCCCTAGCGATCTGAAATCTTGCATGTAGTTTGAATTGGTTTTTTCGGCCACCAGTTTGCGTTGATCCAAGTTTCGCTTAAGACTCAATAAAATTTGATTGGGATTCACAGGTTTTATAAGGTAATCGGCTATTTTGCTTCCAATTGCCTCTTCCATAATATGCTCCTCTTCACTTTTTGTAATCATCACGACGGGCACCAACGGACGAATTTCCTTTATTCTGGTGAGCGCTTCTAACCCCGAAATTCCGGGCATGTTTTCATCAAGAAAAATGATATCGTAATTTTCCAGAGTACTTTTCTCAACCGCATCAGAACCATTATTTACTGAATCAACTTGATACCCTTTTGATTCTAAGAACAAGATATGAGGTTTCAATAATTCAATCTCATCATCCGCCCAAAGTATTTTCACCTGCATGTGCTGTTTTTTTAAATAAATTTGATCCTGACTTTAAAACTATGGATTTGCGCCCTAATCTGCACAGAAATAACAAAAAGAAAATTGTAAACGATCCGATTTACGGATTTATTACTTTACCCAACGAATTGATTTTCGATTTGATTGAACATCCTTTCATGCAGCGTCTGAGAAGAATTATGCAATTAGGATTAAGTCATTTGGTCTACCCCGGTGCCTTACATACGCGTTTCCATCATGCGCTTGGAGCGATGCATCTTATGCAACTCGCTGTTGCTTCCATACGCCGTAAAGGGCACGAAATTACACCTGAAGAGGAACGAGCAGTTACTATAGCCATTTTACTTCACGATATTGGACACGGCCCTTTTAGTCATGCATTAGAATACGATATCGTCAATAAAGTGAGTCATGAGGAAATTTCAAGTTTTTTCTTAGAGCGACTTGCACAGGAATTTGGCGAAGATATTCGATTGGCTTTGTCAATTTTTAAAAACGATTACCACAAGTCCTATTTATCACAACTTGTCTCCAGTCAACTCGACATGGATAGATTAGATTATTTAAATCGGGATAGTTTTTTCACAGGGGTTAGCGAAGGAATTATCGGTAGCGATCGCCTAATTGAAATGCTAAATGTAAAAGACAACCAACTAGTTCTTGAGGAAAAAGGCATTTATTCTATTGAGAAGTTCATTGTGGCAAGAAGGCTGATGTATTGGCAAGTATACATGCACAAAACAGTGGTTGCCTCAGAATTCATGCTGATCTATGCTTTACGTCGAGCAAAAGAATTAACCAAAAATGGTGTAAAGGTATTTGCAAGTCCGACGCTTGCCTATTTTCTTGAACGAGACATCACGCGCGAACACTTTATAAATGATCCTGACGTGTTGGATTTATTTGCCCAACTCGATGATTTTGATATTTGGGGTGCACTTAAAGTTTGGCAAAATCATGAAGACAAGGTGCTGTCTTTTATATCCAAATCATTAGTTAATAGGAAGTTATTTAAAATTGAAATAGCAAAAGAACCTTTTAGTCCAGACCGCATACAATTGGAAAAAGAGCTCATTCGGAAACAGTTTGATTTAACTGAAGAGGAAACATCTTATTTTGTGTACACCGATCGCTTAACGAACAGTGCGTATAATCAAGACCGTCAGAACATAAATATGTTGATGAAGAACGGCGAAATCATTGATTTAGGAAAAGCATCTGACAACCTAAACATTTCTGCATTAGCTAGTCCTGTTGAGAAATACTTTTTATGTTATCCTATCGAATGATCTAATTTACTGTCGAGATAGTTTTCCTTCTTTCCAGTCTTGAATTAGCTTAGCCCAAGAATAGGGATTCAATAGATTATTGACTGGCATTTGCCCGTTGGTGTAAAGCTTTGTATATCGCTGATTTTGTGCATATCCGTAGGCAAGTGACGCATCGTTTTCAAGTCGGGCAGCTACAAAAGCCAGACTTTCGCCTGAAAGTTCACGTTGTGCTCTTCGAATGGCATCTTCATAAGGCTCCATTTCCACAAAAGCACGAGCAAAATCCTCCCGAGATGGCCATGGGTAAACTGTTACTGAAGGTAAATTTACGGTATCACGCTGCAACATGTGAATAACCGAATACCGTTTTTCAGACAATGTATCAGGAACAATATATGTTGAGGTTTTATATCCAAATGTCGAAAAAAACAATGTGTCACCTGGCAAAACAACCAGCGAAAAGAATCCGAAATAGTCAGAGATCACTCCCCTTTTAATCGACTTATCGTAAACAGTTGTGTAGGGCAAAGGATTGAGCTCTGCCTCTGAAATGGCTACTCCTGATAATTGGACGAGTCTCGATGTATCAATTTGCGCAGAAAGGTGAGTTGAACATAATCCTAACTGAACAAACATGATCAAAATCAAGATCGGTTTTTTCGAATTTATCATGCAACAAGTCTACCGTTTTCAATTAAGTATTCAAAATAATTTTCAATTATTAACATCTAAAATTGGTCGAAAAGTGTTGTAAAATAATGTTACATTTGCAAGAATTTATTTAACGAATAAGTTCCATGTCACTTTCCAATATTGAACAAATACAAGAGGGACTAACCTATGATGATGTCCTGTTAGTTCCAGCCTATTCTGAAGTACTTCCACGCGATGTTCAATTAAAAAGCAAAATCACTCGAAACATTGAGGTAAACACGCCAATTATTTCAGCTGCAATGGACACTGTAACTGAAGCTAAACTGGCCATTGCGATTGCTCAACAAGGTGGAATTGGTGTTATCCACAAGAATATGACTATTGCAGAACAGGCATTAGAAGTACGAAAGGTCAAGCGATCGGAAAGCGGAATGATCCTCGATCCAGTGACATTGCATGAACAAGCACTCGTAAAAGATGCACTGTCCATAATGAAAGAAAACGGAATTGGTGGAATTCCTGTAGTGGATGAACAGCGGATTTTAAAAGGTATCGTTACGAACAGGGACTTAAGATTTGAAAAAAACCTCAATCGACCGGTTCGTGAAATCATGACAAAAGATAAAATTATCACAACAGTTGATGGCACAGATCTTTCAAAAGCTGAGGAAATTCTCCAAGAGAAAAAAATAGAAAAGTTACCTGTAGTAGATGCCAATTATAAATTGATTGGATTGATTACTTATCGCGATATAATTAAGGTTAAAACCCATCCGAACTCTTGTAAAGACACCTATGGTCGTTTGCGTGTTGCAGCGGCAGTTGGTGTAACGCAGGACACCATGGAACGTGTTAAGGCACTTGTTGATGCAGGTGTTGATGCGATTGTAATCGATACGGCGCATGGGCATACCAAAGGGGTTGTTGATCAACTCAAATTAGTCAAACAACAATTTCCGTCACTTGAAGTCATTGTTGGAAACATTGCTACTCCTGAGGCCGCGTTGTATCTTGCTGAAGCTGGAGCAGATGCGGTAAAAGTTGGGATAGGACCTGGATCAATTTGTACTACACGAATTATTGCGGGTGTTGGTGTACCCCAACTATCTGCCATAAATGATGTTGCTCAGGCATTAGAAGGCACAGGAGTTCCTGTGATTGCCGATGGAGGCATTCGTTACACTGGTGATATTGTTAAAGCTATTGCAGCAGGAGCTGATACTGTGATGATTGGATCTATGTTCGCTGGTGTGGAGGAATCTCCCGGTGAAACAATAATCTACGAAGGACGAAAATTTAAATCGTATAGAGGAATGGGGTCTCTTGAAGCAATGCAAAAAGGTTCCAAAGATCGGTATTTCCAAGACGCGGAGGACGATGTTGCAAAGCTCGTTCCGGAAGGTATTTCGGGTAGAGTGCCTTACAAAGGTAACCTTGTTGAAGTTATGTATCAGATAGTTGGTGGATTGAGAGCTGGAATGGGTTATTGCGGAGCGCCATCGATTGAAAAATTGAAAGGAGCAAAATTTGTCCGAATCACGTCAGCTGGTATGCGCGAATCTCATCCACATGATGTGACCATCTCAAGAGAAGCTCCTAATTACAGTATTAAATAAACGTTAAAAAGGGGAAATCAATTAAAGATACCTATTATTTTTAGCGACCAAAATTTAGCATAATTATGAAGAAAATAAGTTTGATTTTACTTGCTTTTACCGCACATTTCATGGTAATCGGGCAAACAGATCCTGTATTAATGGACATAAACGGTCAGGCCATAACAAAGTCAGAATTCCTTCAGATCTACTTAAAAAACAACCCAAATCCAAAATACGATAAAGTGTCATTGGATGAGTATATGGAGTTGTTTAAAAAGTTTAAATTAAAAGTAATTGAAGCAGAGCAACTGAAATACGATACTATTCCCAAGCTGAAAAAGGAACTAGATGGATATAAAAAACAACTGTCTAATCCATATTTGGTTGATCAAGCAAAAAACGAAGAACTTGTCAAACAAGCATACGATCGTACGATTGAGGAGGTAAGAGCTTCTCATATATTAATTCGCGTTGAATCGACAGCCTCACCAGCGGATACGCTCGCGGCTTACAATCGCATTCTTGGATTGAAAAGTCGCATTGAAAAAGGAGAAGATTTTAATTCGGTCGCTAAAAGTAAAAATGGTTCTGAGGATCCTTCTGCAGTGTCAAACGGAGGCGATTTAGGATTCTTCAATGCGTTTCAAATGGTTTATCCATTCGAGGAGGCAGCCTTCACCACACCAGTTGGTAAAGTTTCTGAACCTTTCAGAACGCGATTCGGGTATCATATTGTAAAAGTGACTGATAAGCGTCCAGCTAGAGGTACAATCAAAACTGCACACATTATGGTTGCTACGCCTAAATCAGCGACTCCTGAGGAAATAAGCAATGCGGAGAAAAAAATCAACGAACTTTACGACAAACTTTTGAAAGGAGAAAAGTTTGAAGACCTAGCTAAAGACCATTCTGATGATCCTAGCTCAAATATGAAAGGTGGAGAATTACCTCCATTTGGTACAGGAACAACGACACGAATGGTACCTTCCTTTGAAGATGCAGCTTTTGCATTGAAAAACGATGGTGATATTAGTTCACCTATCCGAACCGACTATGGCTTTCATATTGTCAAAAAACTGAGTTGGACGACTGTCAAGCCTTATGAAGACATGAAAAAGGAACTTCAAGGGAAAGTAAACAGGGATGAGCGCGCTAAGAAAACTCAGGATTCATTTGTATCAAAACTTAAAACGCAGTACAATTACCAGGATGTGTCCTCTAAAAATGGCAAATGGTTCATTAAAAATCTGGATACTGCATACTTCATTGGTAAATGGTCTTCAAGTAACTTAAAAAGTGACAAACCTTTATTTATGATGGATGGAAAAGCGTTTGGTCAAAAGCAATTTGCTGAATACTTAATGAAAAACTACCGAAATGTCAAGAAAGACATAAACGAAAACGTAGTGAAGGTTCAATTGAAAAATTGGGAAAAAGAGGCTGTCCTAGCCTACGAAGAAAGTCAATTAACAAAGAAATATCCTGAATACAAAGCCCTTCTGAACGAATACCATGATGGAATACTTCTTTACGAAATAATGACAGATAAGGTATGGAACAAAGCGATAAAAGACACCGTTGGATTAAAATCCTACTTTGAGAACAATCGTGACAGCTATAAATGGGGCAATCGAACAGATGCTGTTGTTTATGAATGTTTAAATCAATCTATCGCTGATCAAGTTTCGAAAATGTTGAAAAACGACACCATTAATTCGAAACATGTGCTTGAAGTCGTTAATAAAGAAAGTGAGCTTAACTTGCGTGTAAAGACTAACAAATTCGATAATGAAGCGACACCATTCATTCAAGGAAGAACCTTGAAAAAAGGATTGAATTCGAGTTTTGAGTTAGATGGTAAAGTGTATGTAATTAAAGTAAATGAGTTATTACTTCCACGTAACAAAGAATTCAATGAAGCTAAAGGTATAATTACTTCTGATTATCAGAACTACCTTGAAAAGAATTGGCTTGAAGAACTGAACAAAAAATATAAAATCACCATTAACGAATCTGTTTTATATTCGATTGGTAAATAAGATTTAACATGAGGAGGTGAGTGTTTCTTACCTCCTTTTGTTTTTATGTTGTTAAACTTTGATAAAGTTTAACATTAAACTGTCAACCAACCGTATCTTTCAGCTTCTTTTAAACAGATTATGAAACTTATTCTTTCCATTTTAATTATTGCCTTCCACTCACATTTCTCCATGGCTCAACCGGGGGTTGTAGTAGATCGCATCGCCGCTCAAATTGGTGATAACATCATACTGTTGTCTGACATCGAGGCGCAAAAACAACAAGCTGTAGCTGCCGGAATGGAAATTACGCCAAACATGACATGTGAGGTATTAGAGGAATTAATGTACCAACAACTTCTTATCAATCAGGCGAAACTCGATAGTTTAGTTGTATCTGATGAACAAGTAGATGCCGAAATGGAAAATCGAATTCGTGTCATTGAAAATCAGATTGGAAGTCGTCAAAAAATGGAAGAATTTTACGGAAAATCTGTCAACGACATTAAAA
The DNA here is from genome assembly GCA_044375095.1 of Crocinitomicaceae bacterium. GTDB lineage: Bacteria > Bacteroidota > Bacteroidia > Flavobacteriales_D > Crocinitomicaceae > M0103. The sequence continues at coordinate 11,122 of JBILNH010000018.1, read as the reverse complement.
ACGAATTTCGAACGATTATCAGAGAACGTTTAATGGCGAACGAAATGGAGCGAAAAATCACAGCTGATATTTCGGTAACACCAAAAGAAGCACAAGAATTTTACGCCACTATTCCAGAAGATTCGATTCCTCTTATCAATGCCCAACTTAGTTTCCAACAGATTGTAAATTATCCTGAAATTACAAAAGAGGACAAAAAGTTAGCGTACGAAAAACTACAAGGAATTCTAGATGAAATACGGAAAGGAAAAAGTTTCGAAACCCAAGCTAGAATTCACTCAATGGATCCCGGGAGCGCACCTATTGGAGGAAAAATTGAAGCGACTCGCGGTATGATGGTACCCTCTTTTGAAGCGACTGTTTTTTCGCTTTCTCCAGCAGAAGTTTCACCAATATTTGAATCACCTTATGGTTATCACATCGTAAAATTATTGAGCAGAAAAGGTGATGATTATACGTGTCAACATATCTTAATAATTCCAGAATTTAGTTCATCCGCGCTTGAAAAAGCCGCATATAAAATGGATTCATGTTATGCTTTATTGCGCAACGGAAGCATTACGTGGAGCGAGGCAGTTCAGCGTTTTTCAAACGACGATGCGACACGATTTAACGATGGAATTATCACCAATCCTATAACAGGCGATCAGTTGTGGGATATGGAGGATTTGAATCAGGTCGATCAGCAGATTTTCTTGCTAACAGATGCCATGGAAAAAGGCGATGTTTCACAACCGAACCTTTACATGAACTATATGGATCGTCAACAAGGAATTCGCGTTGTTCGATTGAAAGAACGGACAGAACCTCACAGAGCTAACTTGAAACAAGATTATGCACTAATTAAACGTGCAGCTGAAAACGATAAAAAACAACGAATTATCAACCAATGGGTAAAATCAAAAATCGGTAATGCCTATATTCGTATTGACGACTCATATAAGTCGTGTTCTTTTAAAAACCAATGGGTAAGAACAGCAGAATAAAAACTAACTTCCATGTCAGATAAAGAATCTATTGATCAATTAGTCGCGCATTACAACGCACTCAAAAACGAAATTCATCAGGTAATTGTTGGCCAAGATGATGTTGTTGACCAAGTGCTTATTTCTATTTTCTCGAAAGGACATTGTTTACTAGTAGGTGTACCAGGATTGGCTAAAACATTGCTTGTAAATACGATTGCACAAACATTAGGTCTTACATTCAACCGAATTCAATTTACGCCTGACTTAATGCCTTCGGATATCATTGGAGCTGAAATATTGGATGAACAACGGCAATTTAAGTTTATAAAAGGTCCGCTATTCTCGAATATTATCTTGGCAGATGAAATCAACCGTACACCACCAAAAACACAATCCGCATTGCTTGAGGCTATGCAAGAAAGGGCAGTTACGGCTGGAGGTAAAAATTATGTGCTCCCTTCTCCATTTTTTGTTTTGGCTACACAAAACCCCATTGAACAAGAAGGTACCTATCCCCTACCTGAAGCACAACTCGATCGATTTATGTTCAATGTGTGGGTTGATTACCCAAGCTATATCGAGGAACTAGCTATTGTTAAGTCAACAACTTCGAATCAGGAAGTCAAGCTAAATCATGTGTTGAATGGAGAGCAAATAACTGCCTATCAAGATTTAATTCGACGGATTCCTGTAGCGGACAATGTATTAGAATATGCCGTTAAACTTGTTGGGAAAACGCGAAAAGACAGTGAAATTGCTCCTCAACTAACAAAGGACTTTATTTCATGGGGTGCTGGACCAAGAGCATCGCAGAATTTGATCATTGGTGCAAAATGCCATGCTGCATTGAACGGAAAATATTCCCCGGATATTGACGATGTAAAAGCTGTAGCCAAACCAATTCTTAGGCATCGTATTGTGCGAAACTACCGTGCTGAAGCTGAAGGGTACTCAATGGATCGCATAATTGAAGAATTACTTTAATTAAAAAGCTGACCAACCCGCATCTGCTGTTACCACAGCTCCATTAATAAACGACGCATCATCCGAAACAAGGAATAAGGCTAATTGAGCAATTTCATCGGGTTTACCTGTTCTAGGCATGAGGTTAAATCCAGGTGCTATCTTGCTGTATCCCGTTTGATTTGGTTTCAAGGTTAATCCAATAGAGGTTTCCACACCACCTGGAGCGATTGCATTGCAACGGATCCCTTCAGTCACATGCATAATCGCGGTGTTCTTTGTTAATCCAATTAACCCATGTTTTGATGCTGTGTAAGCAGCACCCGCCTTTCCGCCTGTTAATCCACCAATTGAAGAAATATTCAGTATTGTTCCCTTCTTCTGAGGTAACATGATTTTTAATACTTCACGGGTCGAATAAAATGGCCCATTCAAATTGGTACTTATGACATGATTCCAACGACTTGTATCTAATTCGACAGCGGGAATAAAATCATCCATCACACCGGCATTATTCACTAATATGTCTACTCCTCCAAAATGCCTCAGTGCAGACGAAACAGCGTCAATTACATCTTGTTCTTTTGAGACATCACAAGCGATCGCTAAGGCATGTTCTCCCGAAGCAATATAGCGTTCACTCATTTGTTGTATCGTACTTAACTCTTTGTCTAGTAGCACAACTGTCGCACCTTCTTTGAAAAAAAGTTCAGCAATAGCTTGACCAATTCCAGATCCTGCTCCTGTTATAATGGCGGTTCTATTCTCTAGCTTTTTCATTCCAACATTTTAAGGCAAAATTGAATGTTAAACCAATAGGTTTACTGATTTTCCCTTTAACGATTGGAATTATTCAATGAATTACTTCTGAAGCTGAATAAACAATTCAGTCCCCATACGAGGCTCAATTGAATTATGGCATTCATCCATTTTTATGCTCGAAAAATAGGGATGAAAATACGTTTCGTATTCTTCTTTCGAACCACCAAATGGAGGACCACCTTCAAAAGAACGATTAAATAAGAGACCAACCAGTTTTCCTTCAGGTTTCAAAAGACTCGCCGCATGTTTAGCATAATCGGCTCTTTTAGAGGGATCAATTGCACAAAACAACGTTTGTTCGATTATCAAGTCGTATGCTCCTGAATGCTGAAAAAAGTCTTCAATGTACCAATTTTCTGAAGGGAAGCAATTCGGATCTGAAGCTAAAACTGATGATTTTGGTATTTCCGAAAAGTCCAATAAATACGTCTGATGAAATCCCTTTTTCCAAAGGTATCTGCCCTCATGACCAAAGCCGGATCCTGGAATCAAGATTCGTAAATCTTGCCGTTCCAACTGATCAATGTAAGCCTTTAATGGTGGTGAAACCTGACCAATGTCCCAACCGGTTTTCCCAGTGTCATACCTTTCATCCCAAAATGATTTATTCATGACTTATATGTATTGATCATAAAAAAAACCCGGAAGAACCGGGTTTCAATATTATTTTTTCACAAAATACTTTGGTTGAGATCTATCGGATTGTATCAGGTAAATCCCGGATGATAACCCTTCAATACTGATTTTTTCGTAAGGATTCACATTTGCAGTCAGCACAAGCTGACCAATTGAATTAACGATTGTAATCGATCCAGAATAGTTTCCTAATGAAATACTTTCAGATGCAGGATTAGGGAATACGTTCAACTCCAATGCGTTCTCAATCAACGAAGCTGTTGATCGCACATCAAATACAATCGTTCCAGGAGAAACACCTGCCTGAAACGAATGAATGACGTTATTTGCATTATCAAACACATGAACCGTTCCAGAAGTCGTATAGTCAGTTGTGGAGGCATAAAAATCTCCATTCACAGGATTTTCACTTAATTCATAAAAATTCATTGAAAGTCCGCTTACTGGTCCAACAGGCAACATGGTTATCGTGCTCCATTCATTCAATACCGTTTCTCCAGAGATTTGGTAGTAAATATTATCATTACGCAGACAAGATGTACCGCAACCGGTGCTTGCTGTGGCGATATTTGCAGTATTCGCTAGACCAGTTTGCAAATCAACCCTAGAAATAGATGATCCACTCCAGTCTTTGTTGTTTACCGTGTATAAATACCCATTGGTAAAGACCATATTATCGGGATTTTTTCCGTCAACACCTAAATCGATTTCATTTCCGTAAACTAAAGTAGTAAGGTCCAACTCACCAATAATTCCTTTTTCGTTACCCCATTCGTAGCCATTATTTACAGCAATGTACACCTTGTTTCCATTCACTACAATGTTTTGTGTTGCCCACTTTGGACCCGAAACTGTATCGATTGCTGACACTAATTGTAGTGTGTTAGCATCATAAATATGCAAATACGAAGGATAAGTAGTAAGGTATTCACCGCGAGTAGCGATCAGTTTATTTTCTGCATATGCTAAATTTCGAACACCAGGCAAAGAAATTAAACCAATGAGCTGATTGTTTGTCACGTCGTAAGAAAAGATACGCTCATCTGCTGCAACATACAACTTGCCATCTCCAATAATCATATCAGACGCAAAGCGCATGTTTTCAAGTGTATCCACGATGGAATAAGCTTGAGTTGTTGGTGAATACGATCCAAGAATGACGGGTTCTTCAATTGCACCTGTAGCGTAATTAAAATAACCTTCGTTCAACACATAAACTTGTTGAACCATTTGTTGAGCACTTAACGAAGCGCTTAACAATACACAAAAACCAAGTAATTTTTTTTTCATCTTTTGTTTTTTAAACATTAAACCTAAAAACAAGAAACATGAAAAAAGAAGGACAAAATAAGACCAGACGCACCAATCCCATTAAGAGCCCGACTTTAATCTGAAGTCTTCTCTAATAACAATGGCAAGTATTCTGACTCACACCAACTTCTCTCGTCTTCCCATCCGCCGAGACGGACAGTGACCTTATGAGGGAATATTACAGTGTTTACAGCTGCAGATACAGTTTCGGACTTTCACCGAATTCCTTATTAATCCACTCGTGGAACCAATGTTCGGTTTAAAAGTACTGTTTTATTTTAAAATGAAGGTGTACCGATCCATTTTTTCGCTTTTGCTTTACCTTCGAGCTTGTAGGTATATTGGACCATAATAGTACGAGGTGGTTCAATTTTAAGCGGACGCAAGGAATACGTTCGATTAAGAATATTGGATCCTATAACAGCGAGTTTATGGTGCTCATTAAGGTTAAATGAAATACGTGCATCAAAAATCCAATTTCCAAATCGATGCGATTCGTAGTAATCCATGTACCGAAGATCTTGCAACCACAAACCAATATCAGATGTTGTATCTGTGGTCATTTGCTCGAAATCCCTAATAATCGCATCCATATTCACTATTTTGCTGAAATATTTAGCGCTAAATCCAACACCTAATTTTCCAAACAACGTGAATTCGACATCTGCTTTTAAATTGTGAAGAAAACGGTACTTAAGAATTTGACTAACTGAATCAAGAGAAGTTTTATTAAAACTAAATTCTCTATTCAACGAATCAGTAGCGTAAACGTAATCCGGAGTGAGCGTTTTAGGAACAATGTAGTTATACCCTACCATAAATGTCAGTTCCGATTTTTTTCCAATTTTCGCCATACCTGTAAAAGATGCGTCTATTCCTGTCACCCTTGATTTACCTGTATTCAAAAACATGAATCCCGCACTAGATGAAAGAGTGTTTATATCGTCACTTAATAACGGACGCCAAATACCAAACATGTACTCAATTGTATTTTGATACTCTTGCCAAAAACCTGCAACATCTAAGTAACCGTATAGTTTACCAAACTTTAATCCTTGTTTAATGCCTATCTCAGCATTCCAACTGCTCTCCGGTTTTAAATTAGGATTGGGAAAAACACCAAAGTTACCAACACCTGTTTTAATAAATCGCTCGGTTATGGTTGGGAAACGGTATCCTTGACCGTAGGAAGCACGGACATAGGTTTCTTTGTACACTTTTATACTTGATCCTGCTCGAAATATTGGCTTAAGTGCAGTAATCGTGTCGTTCAATTGAAAATACTCCAAACGCCCACCAACAGATAAATTCAACGTATTGTTTATTTTATTTTCTAATTGCGTGTAGGCAGAGATATTTAGCAGTTGATTGTTCGGTGAACCTGAACCCACGTAGATATTGGCCGTTGAATTCGTAAGTGTAGACGTCATTCCACCAATAAAATCTAAGTTCTTTAATTGTGGGAACGTTTTCTGAAACATGTAATCAGCATAGTACGTTTCTGCTTGGTTAGATTGATTCGCGCTCATTTGATTATCAACATACAATATACGAGCCCTCAAACTATGCTTACCATTCGCTTGAGTATAGAAGTTTACAAATGGGTCGATATTAAATATGAACTGATCTTGAAGAAAAATGGCACCTGGGTAAGCGCGAAATAAACCCGTTGAATCGTTTAACCAAGCCAATGGCATGTTCGTTTGGGACTTCATAAAATTTCCATTCAATCCATAGCTCAATCCTTTTATTGATTTTGAACGGTAACGAAGATTGAAATTAAGTCGACCGCGCATCGATACTAAATCCCGCTCCGTAAAATTGGTAATGGTATCCGGAAAAACTGTAGCAACAATGGAATCAGTAATTGGCGGACCGATGTAACCGTGGTCATAATTAAAGTTTCCTCCAATAACCACGTCTAAATTGCCAACAATGCGCGAATGGAGAAAGTTCACTCCATGTATTCCCGGGTAATCTTCCCACCATGTTGCATTTCCAGTTGAAGGTTTTGAATATGCTCCTGAGTAGACATTGATTTTTGTCAAAGGTTCAGCTTTTGGAAATGCAGTACGAATATGAACGGATCCCGAAAGCGCCGAACTTCCAGACAAAACAGAAGCAGCACCTTTTATCACTTCTACTTGATGAATGTTTTCGACAGGAATGAATCCCCACTCTGGTCGACCAGCATCGCCAGAAAGCATTGGCATGTCATCGACTATTACTGCCACCTTTGAACCAACACCGAACGTAAACCCACTTCCCCCTCTAATCTGTGGTTCACCGTCTAAAATATTTAATCCGGGCGTTTGATCAAGTGCCGTTTCGATACTTCTCGTATTTTTATTTTCAATGAGTGCTGGTTTGATCACATGCAACGTAACGGTCTGATCCTCAATCGGCTTATCAAACTTACCTACCTTTACTTCTACCCCTTTTAATTCGACAACTAGGGGCAGAAGTTGTATGGAGACGACAACATCTTTGCCTTCAAATAGTACAATTTCAGTGGTGTCATTTTGAAACCCTGATGCTCTGCAAATCAGCTTGGCATTTCCAATTGGAGCTTCAAGTGAATACATTCCCTTTTCATCTGAGGTTGCGCCAATTGTAACGTCTTTTTTAAATAGGACAGTCGCTCCAATTACCGGCTCCCCTTTCCGATCTGTAATTTTACCGGAAATCCGAGAAGATTGTGAAAATAAGACATGACTTAAACCAATTGCCAGAAGGCAAAGCAAATGTTTCATAGTTTTTAATGATTGAAATACTGCAACTCGATAATCCCAATGGAATTAGTAAACGACCACTCGAGAAGTTGCCAGTTTTCCTTCCACATCCCAACTCACTACATACATTCCTTGAGGTGCAGTAAATGGAACTTTACTACTTGCTTTTCCAACTTGGACAACTTGCCCACCAATAGAGTAAATAACATAATTTCCTTCAGAAGAAAAATGCAAGTTCCCTTCATTGTAATAGACATTATGCAATACATTAGCCATGTCCTCAAGTCCCCAATTCAAGTTTACAAGAATATTTACGGTTGCGGTATCACATGTAGGGGCAGCTCCAGTAAATGCATCGCAAATAGTATAGGTAAAAGAGTCATTTCCAAAGTAGCCAGTGGATGGCGTATACGTAATATCTCCTGTAGTCGCATTTATTGAACAAGTACCATTCAATGGATTAGAGATAATAGCAAGTGAGCTAATATTTAATTGATTTTCAGGATCAACATCATTGGCTAACACATCGATTACAACAGGTAGATTCATATCGGTTGTTGCATTGTCGTTGTTCGCAATGACTTGATTATTACCAACAATGACTTGATTAATTGTAACCGTCACGGTTGCTTGATCACATGAAACTGGTGTTCCTCCATCACAAATTGAATAGGTAAACACATCCGTTCCAAAATAACCTGCATTTGGCGTATACGTTATTTGTCCAGTAGTTGTATTTACGCTAACAGTTCCATTTGCCGGATTAGATACTATTGATAGAGACGAATTATTAATGGCATTTTCAGGGTCTGAGTCATTTGACAAAACACTTATTACAGCTGCAATATCCTGAGAAGTTGTTACCGCATCGTCATTCGCAATAATTGGTTGATTCACAGGATTGTAAATTAATTGAACGTCATCAATTAATACCTCATCGTTGTTGGCACCTCCTCCAGGAGTTTGATTTGTTGTAAATGTTGCCAGAAGAAATTGAGTATTCGAAGACGGTCCAGAATATATAAAAGGGACAGACTTCCTTACCCAAACACCACCAGTTGGAGGGTAATTCAAAGTAGCTGTAGCGACCACATGAGAGGTAGAATTAGCATCAATAGGGTCACGTAGTTCGTAATTATCATGTAAGACAGCGTTAACTCTTGCGAGTGAATTTCCAGAAGCAGCAGTGAACTTAACCCAAAAAACAATTGAGTCGGGATTTGTAGTAATTGCTTCAGAAAAATTTGCATCTGCAATCTTGGATATATTGTAGTTATCTGGGCTGCTAGGAGTGGTAGAACCCATATTGATTCTTCCTAGTGTCATATTTCCATTGGCAACTATTCCAAGCGTACTTTTTGCCCAAACACGAGCACAGTACTGACCCGTTGCCCCTGGGCGTATAGCGGTTGATCGTTGAATTTGTTGGGATGCAAATCCAGTAAAACCTCCTTGGGCTGATTTGAAACTGTTCCAGTTGGTCGGTTCCTCATTTGACGTTCCAATATTATCCCAAGACTCTATATTTCCGTTTCCAATTTGTTGTTGCGCAACTAGTGAACTGGCAGTAAAAAATAGTAAGTATGTAGAAATTCGTAGTGATTTTTTCATAATTGAGTTCGTTTGGTTTGTTACAAATATAAAAAATACAGCTAATTATCGCAGTAAAGCAATACCAAAAACAATGGAGAAGAAATCGTTCAATCGAAATAGCTACATTTGTTAAGTGAATAAATTGAGTGATTTTTCGAGTGATTACCTTCCGGTCATGGAGCATTTTTACACCATTCAAGGAGAAGGGTTTCATGCTGGTCGACCGGCCTATTTTATTCGTTTGGCTGGATGTGACGTTGGTTGTACATGGTGCGATGTTAAGGAAAGCTGGGAGGTCGATACTACCCAACTCATGTTAATTGATGATTTAATCAAAACAATTGAAGAAACCAACTGCATGTTTGTCGTTATTACCGGAGGAGAACCCACATTATACAACTTGACGGCATTAACGGATAAACTTCATGATAAAAACATTGAAATCGCTATTGAGACTTCAGGCACGAATGAACTTATAGGTTCGATTGATTGGTATTGTTTTTCACCTAAAAAATTTAAAAAACCAGTGGATCAAGCATTTGATCGGGCTGATGAATTAAAAATTATCATTAATCACCCCTCCGATTTTGCCTGGGCCCAAGATTTAGGGAATCAAACACGGAAAGATTGTTTACGTATTCTTCAACCTGAATGGACGAAACAGGAACGGTTTTTGCCAGAAATAATTGAGTTCGTTAAGAAGTATCCTAGCTGGCGAATTTCATTACAAACCCACAAAATCATGAATATCCCATGATAAAGAAATACCTTATTTTCTCAGTTGTTATTCTTTTTGTTAGCTCGATAGCGCATGGTCAATTGAGGTATTCTACTTCCAATAAAAAAGCCATCAAGTTATTTGAACAAGCGCAACAAGTACCTAATTTAACGATCGATCCCTACATGCGCGGACCTAACTTTTCTGAAGGATTGAAACTACTTTCGAAAGCATTGGAGAAGGATCCAAATTTCTGGGAAGCACACTTATTGGCTGCACAATATGAAGAATACAAACGGAATTTTTCAGCAGCCGTTGATCACTATGAATCGGCACTTCGAATCAATCCACATCACAGTGCTACCGGAAGCACTTATTATTATCTTGCTAATTCATTAATGAAAATTGGTGAATACAGTAAAGCGCTTAAGGCAATTTCTATCTATCAGCAACAGCGAAATCCCAATCAAGATTTTATAAACGCGACGTATGCCATGCGAGCGAGCTGTGAATTTGCCATCGAATCAAAGAAAAACCCCAAGAAATTTAACCCGCAAAATATTGGACCAGGAATCAATACCAAAGATCCAGAGTATTTCCCAACAATTACAGTGGATGGAAAAACCATATTATTCACGCGAAGGATTGTTGATAGTAGAGTTCCAGGCATTCAGCAACAAGAAGATTTTTATGTTTCACATTACATCGAGGGAGTTTGGCAAAAAGCGGAAGCTATGCCTGAAAACATTAACACTGTCCTGAATGAAGGTGCGCCAACAATTGCTGCGGATGGACGTTCATTAATATTTGTGGCTTGTGCGGATCAGACTGGAGCAAACAACTATGGATCAAATCGAACGGGAAAAGGGAGCTGTGATTTATTCTACACGAAGAAGATTGGTTCGAATTGGTTAAATCCAAAAAACTTAGCTGGTTCTGTCAATACATTTAATTGGGAATCACAGCCTTCTTTGTCTGCAGATGGCAAGACGCTCTATTTTATTCGACGTGTGAGTCAAAAAGGTGACTCACCAAACACGGATATTTTTGTCACTACCTTACAAGAAAACGGAACATGGAGCGCAGCAATACCATTGCCTAATACAATAAATACGCCTATGCAAGAAGAGTCTGTTCTGATTCATCCAGATGGAAAGACATTGTATTTCGCTTCAAAAGGACACATTGGAATGGGTGGATCGGATATTTTCGTGACACGATTGCAAGAAAATGGTCAATGGTCAAAACCTGAAAATCTCGGTTACCCAATAAATACTGAATTCGATGAAAATTCATTGCTTGTTTCACCAGAGGGAGACATTGCCTTCTTTGCTTCGGATCGATCAGGTGGATATGGAGGACTTGACATTTATTACTTT
>JBILNH010000200.1:0-4152 GCA_044375095.1 Crocinitomicaceae bacterium | reverse complement strand
TAATTCGATTACACCTATTAGTCAATCTCTTTACACCTCTGTTCCCTTTTACATTGTTGCTGCATTGAATCAGGTAATCATCACATTGATTATTTTCACTGGTATACGAACCATTAAAATACAAGATCAATTGCTTAAGTTGAGTATGTTGATCGGACTTATATCACTCCTATTTACGCATCCTATTTAATGAAACAACTTATATTGGGATCTACCTCTCCGAGAAGAAAGGATTTACTTGAAACACTTGGATTTGAATTCTCTATTCGAACGAAAGAAACAGATGAATCGTTTCCGGCTGGACTAACACCGAATCAAATTGCCGAATATGTAGCTAAAAAAAAGGCGTTGGCGCTGATTACTGATCTCCATTCGGATGAAGTGTTACTTTGTGCGGATACCATAGTTGTTTTAGAGAACGACATTCTTGGCAAACCGATCGATCGCACAGATGCACTACATATGCTTTCACGTCTTTCTGGAAAGACACATGAGGTCATAACTGGCGTAATATGTCATACAGTAGATCGACAAGAACAATTTTCGGTTTCTACAAAGGTCCACTTCAATCAGCTTACTTCGCATGAAATTGCCTATTATGTGGATAATTTCAAACCATTCGACAAGGCTGGATCTTATGGAATACAAGACTGGATTGGTTGCGTGGCCATTGAACGGATAGAGGGTTCCTATACCAATGTTGTCGGTCTTCCTACGAAAGAGGTGTATGAATGTCTACTATCGTTTCAATTAAAAAGGCCGGAAAATTTCCCGACCTTCTAATTCATTATTTTGTCTCATTCGAGGTTTACCTTACCTTGAAAGTAACTCGTCGATTTTTGGCCATAATTAAATCTGGTTCATCAGCCTCATAAATTTCTTCACTTTGGATTTCACTTCCCTGCGGAGATGGAATTAATCTACCTTCTTCAATACCATTTTCAGTGAGGTAAAGCACAACGGCATTGATTCGTTTACTAGCCATGTCAGCATAATCTTGCTTTTCCGCTCCAACTTTATCCTCTTCTTTATCGCTGTGACCCATAATTTCAAGACGCATCGCAGGATTTGCTTTCATTTCAGTTACAATTAAATCGAGTGATTCCTTTCCAAGTGGAGAAAAATTTGTTTTACCGAAGGAGAAGAAACATTGCTGAGCATCCACTTTTTGGGCTGAAGTCATTTTATCATTTAACACAATTGCCTTTTGGTAAACCATGGTAGAATATTCATTTTTATCTTCTACTACGCAATCGCATCTCTCACTGTTTTCAAGCATCACAACAGATACTTCATCGATGTAATAATAAGCCGCAATGATTTGTTCTTTGGAGAAATCTTTTGGTTTTTTATTCGTTTCGTATTTTGTTACATTATCACCGTAGAAATTTCCGATCAACATGTACTTCTCACCACCATCTGCTTCAAACGTTCCACAAATCTGTTCCCAATTAAACATTTGATTTAGCTTTTCTGTATCATTGTTTGGATGAAGAATAACTGGTACGTTTTTGTCTACTACATATGGCACCTTTTGATCCACCTGAATTTCTTTCTTTGAAAAATGTGCGCCCAAATTATTAGAGGCATACTTAGATGCTTCTCCCAATGACACATAGAATTTCACACAGTAACGCATCCCTTTTTTCATTGGGGTATCCAATTTTACTTTGAGGTATGATCTTGGAACTTTATTTCCATATGAAAACGCAACAATTCCTGCATAGTTCCCGCCTTCTTTCGGAGTTTCCTTTCCATATTTGTTCATTGGAACGTTTATATCAGGAATTTTACTTTCAGAGAATAAATCAGCAGGAACACCAGTCACTGATTCCCAGCCTGTTGCACTAACTATACCCCCAAGTTTTTTAACTTTTCCATCAGTAGCTTCGAAGCCACCATTTGAAAGTAAATTTTCACCTTGCGCGAACAAATTTCCCACAACAAATAATGCAGAAGCAACAAACAGGGTTCCTTTCTTAATTGAATTTAATTTCATAGTCTTGAACAGTTTTAATGAACGTTTTAACCTTTTCAGGATCAACGTCGGGGTAAACCCCGTGACCCAAATTTACAATATGTCTTTTACTTACAAAGGAATCCAACAACTTAATTGTCAAATTTCTCACTTCATTGTGATCCGCATATAACCCACATGGATCTAAATTACCTTGAAGCGTTTTTGATTCACCAACTAATTTTCTGGCTTCGACAATTGATGAATTCCAATCAATTCCAATTGTCGTACAATTCATTTTCCCGATAGATTGTATGGCATGTGTGGCTCCTTTTGAGAAGATTGTCAACGGAACTTCATTTAACGCCTCAGCTATTTTAGAAATGTACTTCAATCCAAATTCATTGTATTGTTCATCACCAAGAATTCCTGCCCATGAATCAAACAACTGCAACATATGAGCTCCGGCTTTGACCTGTGCTTTCAAGTATGCTATTGTTACATCAGTGATCCGGTTTAACAATTCGTGTGCCAAATCAGGTTGGTTATAAAGTAACTTTCGAGATTCTGAAAACGTTTTGGATCCTCTTCCTTCGACCATGTAACAAAAAATGGTCCAAGGTGCTCCGGCAAAACCTATTAAAGGAACTCGACCAGCTAATCCGGTATTCGTTAATTTAATCGCTTCCAGCACATAACTTAAGCGATCATTGACATCTATTGACTCGTCAATAAATTTTAATTGATCCCACGATCGAATTGTTTTTTCGAACCAGGGTCCAGTCTTCTCGATCATTTGGTATTCCAATCCCATAGCCTCAGGAACAACCAAAATATCTGAAAAAATAATGGCAGCATCTACATTTAAAATATCCACAGGCTGTATGGTTACCTCTGCTGCACGCTCCGGTGTTTCGACTAATTCTTTAAATCCTGAAAGCGATGCCCGTACCGCACGGTACTCTGGTAAAATCCTACCCGCTTGTCTCATTAACCAAACAGGATATCGCTCGATGTGTTCGCCTTTTGCAGCGCGAAGCACAAGGTCATTTTGTAATTTCATTATGACAAAGATACAAATGTTGTTCAGTCACTCAACTACCTACCAGATAATCGGTTTTTTACCATGATCAATTAAGTAAGCGTTTGTTCGACTGAATGGTTTTGAACCGAAAAATCCACGATGGGCAGAAAGCGGTGATGGATGAGGAGATTGAATAATGAAGTGTTTATCCACATCAATTAATGGAGCTTTCGCTTGCGCTTTAGCTCCCCACAAAATAAAAACAGTGTTTTCTGTGTGCCTATTCACAGCGGTCAAGACAGCATCCGTAAATCTTTCCCAACCTTTTCCTGAATGGCTATCTGGACGTCCTTCATGAACTGTCAGTACCGTGTTTAGCAACAACACCCCTTGTTCTGCCCAGTGAAGTAATTCACCGTTTAGTGGAGCGGCAATAGAAATATCTGATTGAAGTTCCTTGTATATGTTTTGAAGACTTTTTGGAAGTGGTTTCACCGATTTATCAACGGAGAAAGCTAATCCATGCGCGTGGCCCTTAGTTGGATAAGGATCTTGACCAAGTATGACCACTTTCACCTCTTGCAAAGCACAAAGATCGAATGCACGGAACATGAATTTTTCTTCAGGAAACACCTGATCAGGAAATTTACGGTATTCAAAATTTACAAACGACATTAGTTGGTTAAAATAATCTCGTTCAAATTCCTTGGCAAGCGCGTTTTTCCATGTTTTTTCCAATGTTAAATTCATGAATGTAAATTTACTATGACTATCCAAACTAATGAATCTAAATCTATCTTTGTGCTATGAAAACATCCTTTTTATTTGCGTCTATTTGTATTCTTTTTACTCTACTATTTTCCTGCACATCAACTAAGGAAGAAGAACGAACAACGAAACAAAATACTGAAAAACAGCAGATTGAAACAGTTGAAACGATGGCAAAACGTCATGTTGAAGCAAAATTGGGTATACCAGCAAATGAAAAGTATTCCTTAAAAATTTACAAGTCAGACTTAGATGGTGATGAGAAAGAAGATGCCATAATAACAGTGAATCGTATGGAATTCGCAAGAAGAGATGCAGAGCGCTCAAATAAAACCGCCCAACGTGCAAGTATAGGTTATATGGGAAATCATAACTATATATTTTACTTTGATGGTGGACTAAA
>JBILNH010000012.1:0-29514 GCA_044375095.1 Crocinitomicaceae bacterium | reverse complement strand
TACAGACATAACTATGGTTGTTAAACATCCACCAACTGTTGAAGCGGTAAACGAAGCCATGAAACAAGCGTCATTAGGACAGTTAAATGGAATCATTGCCTACACCGAGGATCCAATTGTATCCGTCGACATAATAGGTGAACCGTATAGCTGTATTTTCGATGCACAATTGACAAGTGTGATCAATAATATGGTGAAGATTGTTGGGTGGTACGATAATGAAGCAGGTTATTCCAATCGTTTGGTGGAATTGTTCCGACGGATTCAAGGGTAGTAATACACCCACGCTCCGGGAAAATCAGTTTTTGCATTCTTACACCCTTCGTTTGCCATTTCCTTTGTTGCGAAATCATTTAAATGGATAAAATAAAACCCGTACCGTTCATGCATTGAAGCGGATGAATTCCCTGCTGATTGAATCCGTTCCAAGAATCGTTCGGCATTGGACTGAACCGCAAAAGCACCTACGACCACATGATAAACTCCACTGGAAAGGTTGTTAGTTGGTTCAATTTCATCCGACTCATTTTTTATTGACTGTTCAGTCGGTATAGACTCGGAAAGTGTATCAGTTGCACTGGCATTCGTTTCTTCTTTTGCGACTTGAACGTTGGTCCTTGATTTTTTAGATGTTTGTACGACAGGTTCAAGTGAATTGTAGAACAAAATATACGTTAACAAGGCGCCAATACCAATTACACCTACAGATAGTATTGCTATGATTACTGGTCTTCGGGTTTTCTTGTCTCTGGTGGTTTTTTCTAATATGGGTTGTTTCGCTTTTGGGACTTCATAACCCACTGGAGGTATATCTAACTCATCATTCCATTGATCCTCTTTCGTGTAGGTAGCTTCTTCTTCAACTTGATGTTCGGTAGTTGCACTATCATTTTGTGGCTCTTCATCTTTAATAGGAATTACAATAGGGACTTCCTCTACCATTGCGTCTTCAGCTTCTTTGTTATCCTCAGTTTTTAACGCGCTATGTTTCGCATGCGATTGGCTTTCTCGCGTAAAGGCAATGTTACCGTCAGCCTGTTTCGAAAAGTTGCCAAATTGATAAATTGTATAATTACCTTCTGAATTCAATCGGTTTTCAATGTCACGAACATATTGAGCTACCATGATCTGTGCACGTTGTTCATCTATTCCTTCACTTGTTGAAATAAATTTCGCTAAACGACCGTCATCATGTTTTAGATAGGGCATGAACATTAATTCACCTGAAGCCTCGTCGGTCACTGTTAAGGCTCCTAATCCAGGTAGGATGAGCGTGGAATTTAGTTTAAGAAATTCAATAAGGTACTTGTCCATGGTAAAAGTTTAAGTGGGATCAGCCAAAAAGTTCGTCAAATCGAAAGGCATCTTTTAAGCGTACGCCTTTTTCAGTCGATTGCAATGTACAACATTCATTAACGGAATCATGTTCCAGAAATAACACAAATTCATTGTCCGCACCATTTTTCAAAAATGCTTCTTTTTCTGTTATTGTAATCAATGGACGCGTGTCGTAACCCATAACGTATGGCAGTGGAATGTGACCAACACTTGGTAGTAAATCAGCCATAAAAACAAGTGTTTTTCCTTTGTATTGGATGTGAGGAATCATCATGCTCTCTGTATGACCATCTACGAAAAGCACATCCATGTTTGGCATAACATCGGTGGTGTAATTTCCTGTACGTTTAATAAATTGCAATTGGCCACTTTCTTGAATCGGAAGAATATTTTCGCTCAAGAAAGATGCTTTTTCACGAGGGTTTGGTTCTGTGGCCCATTTCCAATGATTTTCAGTACTCCAATAAATGGCATTTGGAAAAACGGGCTCGAATCCAGTTCGCTCTTTGTTCCATTTAATCGCTCCACCACAATGGTCAAAATGAAGATGGGTTAAAAAGACATCTGTTATGTCTGAAATACCAAACCCTAATTTAGCCAGGTTACCTTCTAACGAATCGGTACCGTGTAAATAATAGTGCGAAAAAAACTTTTCAGATTGCTTATCTCCAATTCCAGTATCAATCAAGGTTAACCGATCTCCATCTTCAATTAATAAACTGCGCATCGACCAATCACACATATTGTTTTCATCAGCGGGATTACTTCTTTGCCAGATCGATTTAGGAACAACACCAAACATGGCTCCACCATCTAACTTGAAATTTCCTGTATTGAGTGGGTAAATCTTCATAATTCAAATGCTTTTGTAAAATAAGAAATCCAGTTGAGTTCTCATTTATTTTTCAATTGATTCAGTTTATATGATTTGCAAAATAAAGGATGAGTATAGCTGAAATGGCAGCAAACGCACCAATCAATTTTATTTTCGTCAGTTTTTCTCTGAAAATAAAGTAACCAAGTAAGGTGGATACGATGACAACCGAAACATTAATAATAGCAAGAACTGTCGAATCTTTCCATCCCGTTGAGGTGTATGCGTGAAGTAAGAGAAAAATGGAAAAATAGTTTGGAATCCCAAGCGCTATTCCAGCAAGAACATTACGCCAGTGAAATGAAGTCGTACCTTGCTTTATTCTAATTGTCAGTACCATACTGCCTAAAACTCCAGCAATTCCAAATCCGATGGCGGAGAAGAGGGATGGAGATAAGTGTTGTAATTCGAATTTTTGCACATAATTCAAGACAAAATCAAGAAGACCGCTACCTATAAAAAGTACAATTAACATCCACTCTGCTCCTTTTTTCTCAGAGTTGTCGTCATGCCTACTCACCAACACTACGCCTATCAACGCTAGAATAATACCAAGGATTTTTAAAAAGGTGACAGACTCATTGTAACCAATCATCATGATAAGTACAGACATCGCCATACTCATTTTTACGGCCACAGAGGTTTTCCCAACACCGTTTTGCTGAGAGGATGTCCCCATGATTAGGAATAATGAGATGAATAACACGCCTGAAATCACTGCGAATATTGGCCAGTTGCCGTTGGACAATGCCTGATTGTTCCATTCGTGTCCATATAAAATAAAGCCAGAGGCAAACGCAGTAAAATAGTTGAAAACAATGGCTTGAAAAGTATCTATTTTTCTACTTGGAAAGATCCTGAATAGGATAAAAAGGAAACTTGAACAAAGAACAGATATAACGAGTGCGATCATTTTCTATAATAATAATAAATCATGTCCTTACTGAATGAAAAACTATGATCAGGTGTTTTACCAATTATTGGTGCTTTTGTTCCATCTAAAAGTTTTGATGGTCCCACAATTACGCGCGCTTCATCCCACACATTATCAAAAATGAAATACTGAAGCGTACGACTTCCTCCTTCCACAAAAACGGAGAGAATGTTTCGTTTGTACAATTCTTCTAAGATGACTTCTGTGCTTGTTTCAGGTAATTTTACCCATTCTATATTTCCTTCGGTTTGCGAACGCAGCCGATTGAATACAATCGTTGGTGCTTCATCCGAAAAAATGTTCTTATCCATCGGAAGCTGAAGTTGACTGTCAATTATTAGCCGTGTTGGATTGTTACCACTAAACTCTCGAACGGTTAATGATGGATTATCCGTTTCAACGGCTTTTCTCCCTACGAGTATACTTTGCTCTTCGGAGCGCCATTTGTGCACCAACACTTTCGTTTCAGGTGAAGAGATCCAGTGAATTCCCTTTTCGTTGTTTGGTCGAGAAACATCTAAAAACCCATCGGGAGATTGTGCCCATTTGAGTATGACGTAAGGTCGTTTTCGCTCGTGATAGGTAATAAAACGCTTGTTGAGGTTTCTGCAAAAATGTTCTAATACGCCTGTGCTTACTTCAATCCCCGCTTTTTTCAACCTTTCAACACCTCTACCCTTTACTTTTTCGTTTGGATCAAGGCATCCGACAACAACGCGCTTGAACTTGTTGTCAATGATTAAGTCTGCACAAGGTGGTGTTTTTCCGTGGTGGCTGCAAGGTTCAAGCGAGACATAAATGGTTGACTCACAAAGTAATGATTTGTCCTCCACGGCAAGAATGGCATTTACCTCCGCATGGGCTTTGCCAAATTGTTCATGAAATCCTTCTCCAATGATTTTTCCATTGTGAACGATAACTGCACCGACCATCGGGTTAGGTGCGACATGGCCCATTCCTAAAGTGGCTAAATCGAGACAACGTTGCATGAAAAGCTCATCCGTATTCATGTCCCAAAGATACATAAACGAATCTTCTAAATTCCGGTAAGCTGAAACAACAGAATTAATGTAAATTCGTAAAACTTGAATCTATACTATGAAAAATAAACAAGTCATTCAGCTTGTCATTGTCGCTGCATTAGGTTATTTCGTTGACATCTACGATTTAGTTCTTTTTGGTGTCGTAAAAGCAGAAAGCCTCACTCAAATTATGAAGGGTGCTTCAGCTGATCAAATAGCAAAAACGGGTAAGTTCCTTTTCAATATGCAGATGCTCGGAATGCTTGTCGGAGGAATGCTTTGGGGAATTTTGGGTGATAAAAAAGGAAGATTAAAAGTGCTTTTCGGTTCAATTTTATTGTATTCGGCAGCCAACCTTGCCAATGCATTTGTAACTGATGTCACAACTTATGCAATTATTCGGGTCATTGCAGGGATTGGACTAGCGGGTGAGCTGGGTGCAGGGATTACGTTAGTTTCAGAGATTATGTCAAAGGAAAAAAGGGGTTATGGAACAATGATTATTGTAACCTTTGGTGCTTTAGGAGCAGTGGTAGCCTCTCTTGTTGGTGCTGAGGGAGAACAAGTGGGAAGTTGGTTAAGTGGTGTTTTTAATCGCCCTTTTGAAAATTGGCAGGTTGCTTACATTATTGGTGGCGCAATGGGATTTGCACTTTTACTGCTTCGCGTCGGAACGCTTGAATCCGCTTTTTTCAAAAATGTTCAACATGAATCATCGATCCGAAAAGGCGATATAAAATTGATTTTCACTAAAAAGGCAAACCTTGTAAAATATGTGCATTGCATTTTGATTGGCATTCCGATTTGGTACATTATTGGACTGATTGTTATGAATTCTGCCGATAACTTCGGGCCATGGCTAGGTGTTGAGAATGTAGTCAATGGGAAAGCGGTAATGTATGCGTATCTCGGATTGTCATTTGGGGATTTGATTTCGGGAATCCTGAGTCAATTGCTTAAAAGCAGGAAGAAAGTAGTGCAGTTATACATTGTTTTCACGCTTTGTTTAACCTTAGTTTTCCTATTCGGATTAAAAAATGTATCCCTTGAAACGTACTATTTCATGTGTTTCTTATTGGGTGCAGGCACCGGATATTGGGCCATTTTTGTTACCATTGCGGCAGAACAGTTTGGCACTAATATTCGTTCAACTGCAGCCAATACAATTCCAAATTTTGTGCGGGGATCGGTTAATCTCGTCACGTTGTTATTTGGGCTGCTTTTAAGTTTGGGATGTACTGATGGAATTTCCGCACTGATTGTAGGAGTAGGTTGTATGTCTATGGCGCTATGGAGTATTTCTCAGTTGACTGAAACGTTTGGTAAGGATTTAGACTATAATGAAGTACACGAAACGCTTTAAAAAAAAATGGACTGACAACTGCCAGTCCATTTCTATCAAGTAATACGAATATTTAGTGTTTCGCTAAATAATCAGCTACACCATCAAAATTTGCTTTCATTCCTTCATCACCTTTGTGCCAGTTAGCTGGACAAACTTCACCATTTTCCTCGAAGAATTGCAATGCATCAACCATACGTAATGCTTCATCCACATTACGTCCTAGTGGGAACATATTTACTAATTCATGCATAACAACACCTTCTTTATTGATTAAGAACAATCCGCGGTAAGCAATCATTGGTCCTGAAGCAGTCAGGTTACCATCCATGTCGTACTCGTATTCACCGGCAAGAACACCGAAAGCTTCACTGATTGTTTTTGAAGTGTCAGCCACGATTGGGTATTTCACTCCTTCAATACCACCTTTGTTTTTAGGTACTTGTAACCATCCCCAGTGAGATTCCTCTGTGTCAGTTGAACAAGCAACTACTTTTACACCACGTGCTTCAAAATCAGCTAACTTTGCTTGAAACGCATGCAATTCAGATGGACAAACGAATGTGAAATCTTTTGGATAAAAGAAAAACAATACGTGATTTTTTCCTAAATACTGATCCAATGAAAAATCGTTAACGATTTCCCCACCGTTTACGACTGCACCTGCTCTAAAAGACGGTGCTTTTTTTCCTACTAATACTCCCATTTTTATTTATTTGATTGATAGATTTTCTAATTAGGTAACAAAGTTAATGCTTTTCGGTTTTTGCAACAGGAATAAATTAAAGTTAACTTATTTACATTCCGTTAGGTATTCTAAACCACCATGGCAATTAAGATTCCAATTTCTTAGCAAAAGCGCTTTTGCAAGTCTTCACAAATTAAATCTGAACACCCCACGTGTTGGTCAATAAATCGCTTGCTTCGTTCAATTGAGTTGACGGTAGGATTTAAGTTGTTTTCCAGCGCAATTTGCAACTCTTTTGTTGTACTAACGCTCTGTGCAATACCGTTATGAATTGCTTCACTTGCCTCTGGGTTCCGTGCGATATTTGGACCAAAAATCAATGGAATGTAATACACCATTGGCTCCAATATATTATGCAGTTTCCCTGAAAACGCACCACCAATATAAGCGATTTTTCCGTGAGAATAGGCACTTGTTAAATGTCCAATGGTATTCAACAAAAGAACTGGTTTTGAAGGGTCGTTTTTTTGCGTAAATCGTTGGGTCAATCCCTGAAGTTGACCTTCAATTGAACTTAAGTGATTCTCGTCGATTTCGTGTGGCGCAAGGATAAACTTATGCTGCTTGAATGTTGAAATTAGTGGCAGAATTATTCGCTCATCAGCAGGCCATGAACTTCCTATGATGATTGCTTTTTCACCTGCCAAGAATTCCTCGATACGTTTATTTTTCGAAGCTGATTTTTTGTGTTCAACTAAGCGATCGTATCGCGTGTCCCCAGTTATCTTCCATTGAGTTATGCCTATGTCCGATAAGAGTAAAGACGTTTGGGCATTCAACACATAGAAAAAATCTACTTTCCGTAATGTACTTCTAAATAATCCGCCGTACCATTTGAAATAGCGTTGATTTTTTCTAAGCACCGTGTTTATTGAAACAATGGGTATTCCTTTAGATGATACGGCATCGATAAGATTAGGCCAAAACTCATACTTCACTAAAATCAAAAGTGTGGGATTGAAATGCGCAAGAAACGCTTTTATTTTTTTTGGTCGATCTATTGGTAAATAACAAGCGCCGTCAACCAATTCACCTCTTTTTTTATAGTGTTCTACACCAGAAGGTGAAAAAAACGTCACCAGAAAAAAATGATCCGAGTGTACTGCTTTCAACCTTGAAATTACGGGAATAGCCATGTCGTATTCGCCCAATGATGCACAATGTATCCAAAGAACATGTTTTCCGAATGTATCAGGCGGACGGTTTTCTTTGCGCCCTTCTATCCATTTTTTTGCTTTCGGATGAAAAGTGGATGCAATGAACATTGTTTTTTCATAACACCAAATACAAAAGGAGTAAAACCAACGCATTATTCGTAGTAGAAATCTTTCGGTTGACGTTTGTACACAGGAATGTACCAGCCCAAACGCAAACCATATTGCAGGTCAAAACGTGTCTCAGTGGAAACAGTCACGTCTGGCTTGTCAAAGAAAATAGTGCGACGGTTACGTGTAAATCCTTCTTGAAAGTAAATACCCCCGTAAAAATTAAAAAAGCCAGAATTAGCCATAAAGGAATATCCCACAAATTGATGCAAGTTCCAACCTGTTGTTAACCGATCATATCCTTTTTTGTAATCCAATTCTAACTGAGGAACGACTTGTTCTTGAGTTTCAATGCGTAGCCGATGATTCAAATATCCGGCACCGACTTGGACCATAATTCCTGAATTCTTATTTGAGCTAAAAACTGGGAATAATTTCCCCATTGTCAAATTGGCGTTAAATCCACGCGCGTACAAAATTACAATTGCTGTATCGCCGTTGATATCAGTTATGTTGCCAAAAGAATCAGTGAGATGATCAAAAATACCGTAAAATTCATCTGTTGGCTTTTCAGCGACAATCCTATTGCCAAACATGAAATTTCCATCTATTCCATAATACCAATTTCGGTTCGTCTTATAACCTGCATTGATTCCAACATGATTCATGAAGCCATACCGGTTGGCCAAATCACCTCCTGTCCAAATGGCACCATAATGCACTCCGATCAGCGGTGTACCAATAATTGAATCTTTCACGTTTCGTTGTGCGAAACCAGTGCTAGAACACAAAAGAATTGAAACGAATATTAAAAGTCTACTTTTTTTCATTGACGGGTCAAAGTTAATGATACTAGCCGCTTAAAAAACAACACAAGATAGACATTTCAAACCGCACACTCAACAGGAACATAAAGTCGATTGTTATATGGAACATTAAATCTTCTTTTTAGGCAAAGGTTTGTTCAAGTAAAATGGCTGTTAATCGTTCAAAAAACCATATTATTCTCTAACTTTACAACCTTTTAAATCTCAATAGCATACGTAGATGAAAAAAATTCAAATGGTAGACCTCGTTACGCAGTATGAGCACATTAAATCTGCAGTCGATACAGCCATCCACGAAGTAATTGACAAGGCACAATTTATAAATGGGCCTCAGGTTTCATCTTTTCAAAATGAGCTTGAAAATTACTTAGGAGTAAAACATGTCATTCCTTGCGCGAATGGGACTGATGCGCTACAAATTGCATTAATGGCCCTCGGTCTTAAACCAGGTGATGAGGTGATCACTCCTTCCTTTACTTACATTGCGACAACCGAGGTTATGGCGCTTTTAGGTCTTCGTCCAGTATTTGTGGAGGTAGAAAAAGATACATTCTGTGTTGATCCTGATGCTATTGAGCGAGCAATTACCCCGAAAACAAAGGCGATTGTCCCTGTTCATTTATATGGTCAGGCAGCAGATATGGATAGAATTATGGAAATCGCTAATCGCCATAAGCTGTTTGTCATTGAGGATAACGCTCAGGCAATTGGGAGTGATTATTACCACCAATCTGGAAAAGTTTCGAAAACAGGAACAATCGGACATATTGGATGCACCTCCTTTTTCCCTTCTAA
Organism: Crocinitomicaceae bacterium; assembly: GCA_044375095.1. GTDB lineage: Bacteria > Bacteroidota > Bacteroidia > Flavobacteriales_D > Crocinitomicaceae > M0103. The sequence goes on along the minus strand of JBILNH010000012.1, from coordinate 20,369 downwards.
AAATTTAGGTTGTTACGGTGATGGGGGAGCAATTTGCACGCAAGACGACGAACTCGCTCAAAAAATGCGCATGATCGCTAATCACGGTCAAAGTAAGCGATATTACCACGATGTGGTCGGGTGTAATTCAAGATTAGATAGCATTCAAGCAGCTGTACTACGGGTTAAATTGCCACTGCTAGACGATTACATTGCCGCTCGACGTAAAGTAGCAGATCATTACGATGCCTTTTTTGGAAATTTAACCGGATTTCAACCTCCGGTGCGAAATGAGCGATCGAATCATGTTTTTCACCAATACACCTTGCAACTAGAGGGTGTCAATCGGGATGAACTTCACGATTTCCTTGCATCGAAAGATGTTCCAACCATGATTTATTATCCTGTACCAGCGCACAAACAGAAAATGTTTGCTTCGTTTGGAAGTGATCAACAGCATCTCCCTATAACGGATTGGTTAACCGAAAAGGTAATATCATTTCCAATACATACGGAAATGGGAGATGATCAATTAGCTTACATTTGTGCTGCTGTTTCTGAGTTTTTGGCCTCAAAGTCATAAATTACACGTATGAAAAGAATAACCGTAGTTGGAACTGGGTATGTAGGGTTAGTCACTGGAACTTGTTTTGCTGAAACAGGGAATCAAGTATTGTGCGTAGACATTGATTCAAATAAAGTTGAGAAAATGAGGTCTGGTCAAGTACCTATTTATGAGCCTCATCTCGATGTGTTGTTTGAACGAAACATTAAAGCAGATCGCTTAAGATTTACAACAAATTTGAAGGAAGGAGTTGATTTCGGAGAAATTATTTTCCTTGCATTACCAACACCTCCTGGAGAAGATGGGTCAGCCGATCTTTCGTACATTCTAGGTGTAGCCGATCAATTGGGAAAATTGATGCAAGATTACAAGGTGATCGTGGATAAATCGACTGTTCCTGTTGGAACTGCCGAAAAAGTTCATCAAGCAATTGCCAATCACGCACAATTTCCTTTTGATGTCGTTTCTAATCCGGAGTTTTTAAGAGAAGGATTTGCAGTTGATGATTTTATGAAACCCGATCGCGTGGTCATTGGCACATCATCTGACAGAGCTCAAAAAGTGATGGAGCAATTGTACAAACCATTTGTTCGTCAAGGCAACCCAATTATCGTAATGGATGAAAAGTCGGCTGAATTGACCAAATATGCTGCAAATGCGTTCCTTGCGACAAAAATTACCTTCATGAATGAAGTGGCAAATTTTTGTGAATTGGTAGGTGCTGATGTAGATAAAGTCAGAATTGGTATCGGATCAGATGAACGAATTGGTCGCAGGTTTTTGTTTCCCGGAATTGGCTATGGCGGATCGTGCTTTCCAAAAGATGTGCAAGCTTTGGTTAAATCAGGAAAAGAAGAAGGATTTGATTTTAAAATACTCGAGGCCGTTATGGCTGTCAACGAGGAACAGAAAACCGTCCTCATGCCGAAAATCGCAAATTTTTTCAAGGGCGACTTAAAGGGAAGGAAAATCGCCATTTGGGGACTGGCATTTAAACCAGACACAGACGATATCCGTGAAGCTCCTGCGTTATATATGATTGATGAGCTATTAAAAGCAGGTGCAGTGGTGCACGCGTTCGACCCAGAAGCTATGCATAATGTGAAAAATCAACTTGGGGATTCCATTCATTTTGGCTCCACTGAGTACGACGTCTTAACTGATGCGGATGCAGTTGTGATTTGCACGGAATGGGGTATATTCAGAAATCCAGATTTTAATCGCATGAAAGAACTCATGAAAGATACGGTCGTCTTCGACGGACGTAATTTATTTGATACAAAAGAAATGACCGATCGCGGATTTTATTACCAATCAATTGGTCGCAAAACTATTCAAGGATAATGGAACGCAAACGAATATTAATCACCGGAGCCGCCGGATTTTTGGGTTCCCACCTTTGTGATCGCTTCATTAATGATGGATACAATGTTATCGCAATGGATAACTTAATTACAGGTCGTCTCAAAAATATTGAACACTTATTTCCTCTGGAGCAGTTTGAATTTCACCACCACGATGTCTCAAAATTTATTCATGTATCAGGAAAGCTAGATTATATTCTACATTTTGCTTCACCCGCAAGTCCAATTGATTACCTGAAAATTCCCATTCAAACATTAAAGGTGGGTTCGCTCGGTGTACACAATTGCCTCGGCTTGGCTAAAGCGAAAGGCGCGCGTGTGCTAATTGCTTCAACTTCAGAGGTTTACGGTGATCCAACTGTTCATCCGCAAAACGAAGACTACTGGGGTAATGTCAATCCTGTAGGTCCACGTGGCGTATATGACGAAGCAAAGCGCTTTCAAGAAGCAATTACAATGGCATACCATAATTTTCATGGATTGGAAACGCGCATTGTGCGTATTTTCAATACATACGGGCCACGCATGCGACTGAATGATGGACGAGTTTTGCCGGCATTTATTGGTCAGGCATTGCGCGGTGAAGATCTAACCATCTTTGGTGATGGATCACAAACGCGGTCTTTTTGCTATGTGGATGATTTGGTCGAAGGTATTGTTCGGTTGTTGCATTCGGATTATGCCTACCCAGTCAACGTTGGAAATCCTGACGAAATAACAATTAAAGATTTTGCAGAAGAAATTATAAAGTTGACTCAAACAGATCAGAAAGTGGTTTATAAAGATCTACCAGTTGATGATCCGAAACAACGCCAGCCAGATATTACGCGTGCAAAATCATTATTGAACTGGACTCCGAAAGTGAACAGAGCAGAAGGATTAAAAATTACATATGATTACTTCAAATCACTTTCCCATGAGGAATTAATGCAAACAGATCACTATAATTTTGATAAATACATTATTCGCTAATGAACTTTTTTGCGCACGAAACAGCTGTAATTGACGATGGATGCCAAATTGGTGAAGGGACCAAAATATGGCATTTTTCGCACATCATGCCAAATTGTACAATTGGTAATCAGTGCAACATTGGTCAAAATGTGGTTGTTTCTCCTGGTGTAGTCCTTGGAAACAATGTAAAGATTCAAAATAATGTCTCGTTATATACTGGTGTAACCTGCGAAGACGATGTCTTTTTAGGGCCATCAATGGTGTTTACAAATGTGACAAATCCACGCAGTGGAGTAAATAGAAGAGATCAATACGCAAAGACAATTGTTAAAAAAGGGGCTAGTATTGGGGCTAACGCGACAATTGTTTGTGGACATGATATCGGTGAATATGCATTTATTGGTGCGGGTTCCGTAGTTACAAAGCACATTCCAGCTTATGCACTTGTGGTTGGGAATCCAGCAAGGCAAATTGGTTGGATGAGTGAATACGGTCACCGCCTTGAATTTGATGTAAATGGTAAAGCAATCTGTCCGGAAAGTGGACAAGAATACCAGCTGTTAGAAGGAAAAGTAAGTCGAATTAATTAATAGAGAATGATCAAGTCAGATCAAAAAGTACGTTTTGTTATACTTGGCGCCGGGCACATCGGAAAACGCCATGCAGAAATGGTACGCCGCGATGATGAAGGGGAATTAGTTGCTCTTGTCGATGTTCGGTCAAAAGAGGAATGCGGTTTAGCAGATTTTAACGTTCCCTTCTTTCACAACCTGCAGGATGTGCTAGATGCAGGACTTGAGTTTGATGTCGTCAATGTGTGCACGCCAAATGGATTTCATGCTGAACAGAGTGTTGAAGCACTCAATGCGGGAAAACATGTGGTCTGTGAAAAGCCCATGGGATTGACAAAAGAAAGCTGTGAACGAGTCATTTTTAAATCGCTTCAGGTTTCCAAGCAGGTGTTTTGCGTTATGCAGAATCGGTATTCGCCTCCTTCCGAGTGGATTAAAAAAGTCATAACCGAAGGAATTTTGGGTAAGGTATTTATGGTTCAATTGAACTGCTACTGGAACCGTGATGACCGTTATTACAAAAAAGGAGGGTGGAAAGGAACAGAAGAATTAGATGGCGGAACGTTGTTTACGCAGTTTTCGCACTTTATTGATATCATGTATTGGTTGTTCGGTGATATCGATAATATTCAAGGAAAGTTTGCTGACTTTAATCATGCTGAAACAACCGATTTTGAAGATTCTGGTTTTGTGAGTTTTGATTTTATTAATGGTGGTATGGGAAGTATTAACTATTCAACAGCTGTTGCGAATCAAAATCTTGAAAGTTCTATTACTGTTATTGGCGAAAAAGGAAGTATTAAAATTGGTGGACAATACATGAATGAGGTTGAAGTTTGTAATATTGCAAATTACGAAATGCCCGAATTGGCGCCAACAAATCCGGGTAATGACTACGGTGCTTATAAAGGATCAGCTGCGAATCACAATTACGTGATTAAAAATGTAATAGACACATTAAAAGGACGAACTTCTCCTACAACAAATGCATTGGAAGGGTTGAAGGTTGTAGAAATTATTGAACGAATATATAAGGTAAGGAATGAACAGCTCAATTTACACTAAGTTAATTAACAAAGAAACAAAACTTGCAGTTGTTGGATTAGGTTATGTAGGCCTTCCAATAGCGTTAGAGTTTGCACGTAAAATTTCAGTGGTTGGATTTGACATCAATCCTGATCGAGTAGCGTTGATGAAGCAACACATCGATCCAAGTAATGAATTGGAAGCCTCAGATTTTGAGGGATGTGACATCACGTTTACATCAACCCCGGAGGATTTAAAAGACGTTACCTTTTTTATAATCGCAGTTCCAACACCAATTGACGACTCCAATCTGCCAAATTTAAAACCGTTGATAGGAGCGTCAACAACAATTGGTAAAGTGCTTAAAAAAGGAGATTATGTGGTGTATGAATCTACTGTTTATCCAGGATGCACAGAAGAAGATTGCATCCCCGTTTTAGAGTCTGAATCAGGATTGAAATTTCAATCAGATTTCAAAGTTGGATACTCACCTGAGCGCATTAATCCGGGAGATAAAGAACATACGCTTCAAAACGTCATCAAAGTGGTTTCTGGTTGTTGCGATGAATCATTGGATGAAATCGCTAAAACATACGAACTCGTTGTTCAAGCTGGTGTTCATCGCGCTAGTTCAATTAAAGTGGCTGAGGCGGCAAAAATCATTGAAAATACACAGCGTGATGTAAATATTGCGTTGATTAATGAGCTCTCGATAATTTTCAACAAGCTAGGAATCAATACCTTCGATGTGCTTGAGGCAGCTGGAACAAAATGGAATTTTTTAAAATTTTCTCCAGGACTCGTCGGTGGGCACTGTATAGGTGTAGACCCTTATTACCTTACACACAAAGCGCAACAAGCAGGTTACCACTCCAAAGTCATTAATAGCGGTCGTTACGTAAACGACTCAATGGGATTCTATATTGGGAAGCAAACCGTTAAGCGAATTATTGCGCAAGGAAAACACATCCAAGATGCGAAAGTTCTCGTGATGGGCGCAACATTTAAAGAAGATGTAAGCGACATTCGAAATTCAAAAGTTATTGATGTGATTTCAGAATTGAAATCGTTTCAGGTTCATGTAGATATCATTGATCCACACGCTTCTTCGGATGAAATGCAGCATGAATATGGCGTAGGTTTAATTCAACGACCTTCCAATGACTATGATGCAGTAATCGTTGCGGTTAATCATAAGGCATATAAGGAAATGACGGAGCCTGATTTTTGTACCTTACTTAAGGATGGCAAAGGTGTTTTTGTTGATGTAAAAGGCATCTTCAAAGGGAAAATTGAACAACTCGATTATTGGTCACTATAAGCGATGGAAAGTAAGCGGAAAATATTAATTACCGGTGGAGCTGGATTTATTGGGTCTCATGTCGTTCGTCTTTTCGTGAATAACTACCCGGATTACCACATCGTTAACTTCGATAAATTGACCTATGCAGGAAATTTAGAAAACCTTGTGGACGTTGAAAAAAAATCCAATTATTCTTTCGTAAAAGGTGATATTGTAAACCAAAAAGATGTTTACGAGGTATTTGAAAAATACGGAATTACTGATGTGATTCATTTGGCTGCAGAATCTCATGTAGATCGATCAATAGAAGGCCCAATGGATTTTGTTATGACGAATGTCGTTGGTACTGTTAATTTACTTGAACAAGCCAAAAAGTCATGGGGTGGTAATAAGGATCATGTCTTTTACCATGTTTCTACCGATGAGGTATATGGAAGTTTAGGAGAAGAGGGACTTTTTACTGAAGAAACAACTTACGATCCCAGAAGTCCATACTCAGCTTCGAAAGCAGCATCAGACCATTTTGTTTCAGCCTATTTTCATACCTACGGTTTACCCGTCAAAATGTCGAATTGCTCCAATAATTATGGAAGTCATCATTTCCCAGAAAAGTTAATTCCATTGATGATTCACAATATTCAACACAACAAACCTTTGCCTGTTTATGGTAAAGGAGAAAATGTGCGCGATTGGTTATGGGTAGAAGATCATGCAAGAGCAATTGATGTTGTTTTTCACAAAGGTGAAATTGGTGAATCGTATAATGTTGGTGGCTTGAACGAATGGCGCAATATCGACCTTGTCAAATTCCTTTGCCAGTTAATGGATAAAAAAATGAATAGGCCAGACGGTGCGTCAGAGAAGTTAATTACTTACGTTACTGACCGCAAAGGTCATGACCTGCGTTACGCAATCGATGCATCTAAATTGGAGGAAAAATTAGGTTGGAAACCGTCTATTACGTTTGAAGAAGGTCTCGAAAAAACCGTTGATTGGTACCTTGCGAACCAGAATTGGGCTGATAAAGTTACTTCAGGTGAATACCAAACGTATTATAAGCAAATGTATCATTCACGTTAATGTGTTGAATCCATGTTTAACTGGTTCAAAAAGGAGAAAATCCAACCACTAGGCTTGGATGTCGTTCAACTTGATATGCATTCTCATCTGCTTCCTGGAATAGATGACGGATCGAGAACAATGGATGAATCAATCGCCATGATTAACAAAATGGCTGAAATGGGGTATTCTAGCATCATTACTACACCTCACATCATGCACGAAGTTTATCCAAATACAAAAGAAATCATTGAAGGGAAATTAACCGAAGTAAGAGAAGAAGTTGACCGTCTAGGCATTCCAATAACGTTCAATGCCGCCGCTGAGTATTACCTCGATTACAACCTGATGGAGTCGATTAAAACAAAACAACTGCTTACACTTGGGGACGGATACGTATTAGTCGAGTTCGGATTCATTTCACCGCCAACCGGTTCTGATGAACTCATTTTTGAAATGCAATCCAAAGGTTACAAACCTATCCTAGCTCACGTCGAACGTTATGCGTATTACTTCAATGAGATAAGTGAAATTGAACGCTTAAGGGAAAGGGGAGTGCTGCTTCAGATGAATTTGCTTTCCTTGACAGGACATTATGGATTAGACGTAAAAAAACAAGCAGAAAAGCTTGTTGATAAAGGGTGGATCGATTTCGTGGCATCAGATTGTCACCGCATGCAGCACCTTCAACTTATCGAAAAAAATCTTTCGAATAACTACATTCAAAAGTTACTCGGAAGCACATTAAAGAACAAATCGCTTCTTTTTACTTAAAAATAGAACCAATTGCCGTTCACTTTTCCATTTGATAGAATAAGCGTGGGAAAGGGGATCTTTAACATGTTGAGGGGTTCAAGCAATGATTTTAACCACTTTCGCTTAATTGGTAAGGCATTCAAATCCACATCCAAAGATAACAGCCACTGCTGTCTTGCATTATAGGTTGGTGAATTAGTGACTGAATAGTCAGTAAATGTATTTAGGTCACCAACCAACTTCGCATCAATACTATAGCCGACAGAAATACAAAGCCACTTCGGAAAGGAACTAGTTGCAAGAAATTTTCCCGGACTCAAACTTATCCAATACGTTTGTCCATTGTAATCTTTCAACAATCGCTCAATTGGAGAATAACCCAATACCTCTGGCCGGATAGTAGCGTAGCCTGTCGGATGATAGGAAAATTTTGGTAATAAACGTTGCTCTTTCCACAGGAATTCCTGCCCGCAGAAAAGCAAAGCCCCCACTGAATTACTTGCCATATCTGCCCATGAAAATCCCCATCCAGAGCTGTAACCGTCCATAATCTCCAAAGTTGTTTGAAAACCTAAACCTATAGCCGTTCCAATGAACACAGATTTTTTAACAGGTAAATCTGCCCAAAGCACCGCGTTTTTTGTGTATTTACTGAGTTGATAGGTAGTGTAAAAATGACCTACTTTGTCTGCCATTAACCAGTCTGTTGCATCATTAAAAAAATGAAATTTACCAGTTGATTGATCGGCATACCACACATTCCATAATCCAACTGTACTTCCAGCCCAAGCTGCACCGATACCTCCTAAACTAAACGCCAGTCTTTTTGGGTGAATATCCTGCGGATTTTCGGTTGTATCACGCCATTTTTGTTGGGCAAATAAAGAGTGCTGAATGAAACATATGCAAAAAAGAAATGTAAAGCGTGACATTCTGCCCAAAAAGCGTTAATTAGTTCAACCGTTTTATACGTTAAAAATAACTAATCAATTCGTACTACCTCGAAATATGGTTAAATTCGGAGGTGGACAAAACCAACTCAAATAAACTATGAATAAAATACGCAAAGATTGGAACGATATTAAAATCAACGATAGTTGGGCCATTTTCAAAATAATGTCAGAGTTTGTCGAAGGCTATGAACGAATGGCTCGAATTGGTCCATGTGTTTCCATTTTCGGATCTGCACGAACGAAAGAAAATAATCCATACTATCAAATTGGTGTCGAAATTGCCGAGTTACTTGCAGAGGCAGGGTATGGAGTCATTACTGGTGGGGGTCCAGGAATTATGGAAGCCGCAAATAAAGGCGCCCAAAAAGGTGGTGGCAAATCAGTAGGACTCAACATCGATTTGCCTTTCGAACAAAATCACAATCCGTTCATCGATCCAGAACACAATTTGGAATTCGACTACTTCTTTGTTCGAAAAGTTATTTTTGTTAAATATGCCCAAGGTTTTGTCATACTTCCTGGTGGATTTGGCACACTGGACGAGTTTTTTGAGGCACTGACATTAATCCAAACAAAAAAAATAAATAAACGCCCTGTTGTATTAATTGGAAAAACCTATTGGCAAGGACTTGTAGATTGGATCGAAGCGAGCATGTTGAATCAAGAACAAAACATTTCAGCCAACGATTTGTCACTCTTTCGAATCTTAGATACCGCTCAGGAAGCATTTGATTACATCGATGACTTTTACAAGACACACGAGTTATCGCCAAATTTCTAATTTTTCATTGCCTTAATCAAATGTTTACTCACTACTTAATTTGCTATATTTGCTCTTTATTGAGTTAAATGAGTCGTTGGTCAGATATTAAGGTATTTGTAAGTAATAAGCGTTTTCTTAAGCTTGTAGGATGGGTAGTTCTCACGTACGCACTGATTGTAGGTACGACAATGTTCTACCTGGATATCTACACGAATCATGGGGAACAAATAGAAGTGCCGAATTTAGTTGGTCAGCGTTTGGATAACGTAAAAAATAATCTAGACGAATTGGGTTTACAATACGAAATATTGGATTCGATCTATGAACCAAGTAAACCTGAAGGTACCATTCTCGATCAAGATCCAAATCCAACTAAGTTGTCACAAGTTTTCGTGAAAGAAGGACGTATCATTCGCCTGCGCGTTTCGAAAAAATCGAGATTGGTTGAAATGCCAAGCCTAGTGGATAAAACACAGCGATTTGCAGAAAGCATTCTTGAAAATAGAGGGTTAAAATACAGGATTCAATTTAGACCTACGAACGAAGCTAACGGTGCTGTCCTGGAACAATTGTATAAAGGTCGACCGGTCAAAGAAGGAGCCCGTATTCCTATAGGTGGAGTTATCACCTTAATAGTCGGTCAAAATGACCTTGGAGTTCCTGCTGAAATTCCAGATCTTTTCGGCATGACAATATTTGAAGCAAAAGATCGTTTAGCTGCAGCCGGTGATTTTGTTTTTCTGCCGGTTTGTAATGATTGTTCAACCTATGAAGATTCTTTGGCTGCGCGAATAACCTCCCAATCCCCAGAATATTTGGAGGGCGTGTTAGTGCCTGCCGGAACAACAATAACTGTTTACGCAACAAAGAACTTTTCTGAAGCTGAACTGGAAAACCCTTAACATTCAATGTGCAAATGAAGTTTTTTTCAGCAATCTTTTTCTTCTTTATTGCTTTTTCTGGATTTACTCAATACGAAAGTATAGGTCCTCTAACGTCTAATCCAGATATAGCAAGAAATCAAATTGAACATTCAACGGTGAAGTCGAATAGCACATTCGATAGTACGTTCATTTACATCTCAGACACACTTCAATTGCCGTTTCTAGATGAGTTCTCAACAAATAAATTTCAACAATACACGCCAGATTTTACAGATCCTTCAATAACATTTGATAAGAAATACAGACTATTAGACGATCAAACCTCGGTCCCTCTTCCCACCGGACAGTTTTATTCAGATCAACCAACTTTTCGAAGAGTATATGATTTGGTAACATCAACCTTTTCAGATATACCATTTGCTGCGGATACAATAAAAGTAGGCGACCTTACAAGTTACCCAGTTGTATACGAATCACTTTTGCTTTACCCGCCATATTACATTTACGATACAACTGGCGTCACTGATATTTCAGATACTGTTTGGCTGACAAACCCTCCTTTTTTTCAAGATTCAGCTACGCAATTCTTTGCCACTCTCGATGACCAATATGCCTATTGGTTAGACGATTTTGCCTACCATAACTACCGTTTTGCCAAAGATCCTAGAACCTTAGGAGTTGCGACTTTTGATGGGCTGGATGAAAATGGGTTCCCTTATGCCATGGGAACTACCGTAACGAATTATGCAGATCGTCTTACGTCGAAACCGATTAATCTGGCTAACTTTTCCGATGCTGATTCTGTTTATTTTAGTTTTTTGTATCAATCAGAAGGCCTGGGTGATATACCTGAAGCAGGAGATTCATTGATTCTGGAGTTCTATGCGGAGGATCTCAATCAGTGGTTCTGGATATGGAGCGCTTCCGGAGAATCTGTTTCAACGTTTAAGCATGGCCATATTCGTGTTTCAGACCCCAAATTCTTCAAGAAAGGGTTTCAATTTAGGTTTAGAAATTACGGTGCGCTTTCTGGAATGTTAGATGTGTTCAATGTTGATTATGTTTATTTACGTGATTTGTCAGGTTTTCAGGATACCTTATTTAAAGATTTCGCTTTTTCCTATCCAGTTGGAAGCCTCATAAAAACATATACATCCGTTCCATGGGATCATTTTAAGAATAATCCGATTGGAAAAATGAACGTTCAATTCAATGTTGTGGTATACAATGGTAGTAACATCATGGAAAACAACCAAAATGGGTTGGTGGAAATTTCCTACAACGGAATGTCGGAAGGATCCTTTGTGTTAAATGCTCAAACGCTCTCTGGGGGACTTATAAATTATGGTCCTAATTCAACCTACTCTTCATTTCATGATCTTAGTGGGGGGTATGTTTTTGATATTTCAAAACCGGGTAATCACCAGTCTTTCGATATCTTAACTACTGCCTCTGCTCAGTTTCCGAATCTGGCCTTGAATGATTCTACCTTCGGAAATCAAGTGTTTTTTAATTATTATAGTTACGATGATGGAACAGCAGAGGCAGCATATGGTCCAACTGGAAATCAAGCGCGATTAGCAATTAACTATGAGGCTTACGAACCAGACTCACTAATCGGAATGAGTATGCACTTCGTTCCATCTGTCAACGACGTATCAAATAAGTTGTTCACATTAACGGTTTGGGATGATGTCAATGGTTCCCCTGGTACTATTCTTTACGAAGACAATGTGTTTTTCCCGAGGCAACCTATTTATTCGGGCACACGAAATGGATTTATAAATTATTTCTTCAAGGACACGATGAAAGTAGCGGTTGGCACGAACTTTTTTATCGGCTGGCGCCAGTTCGATTAAATATTGGTTTAGATCGCAATACAGACAATTCAGAACAAGTTTTTTACTCGATAAACGGAGGAGCAACTTGGGTGCAATCGTCAATACCAGGATCGGTAATGATAAGACCAATATTCTCCACAGCAATGGATCCCGAACTCGGAATAGAAGATAAGATAAGCGAACCGTTTGTGAAGATCTTCCCTAATCCTTCAAATGAATGGATTAAAATCGAAACGGATTTTGTGAATTGGTTGGGCTTCTCTATTTACAGTCTTGATGGAAAGGAAGTGATGCACTCTTTCGAAAAAGAACTTAATGTTTCCATGTTACAAAACGGAATTTACGTAGTGCGCATTCATGGGGTAAACAATGTCTATAAATGGATGAAAATCTAATAGAGGAAAGTGATCCTTTAGTTGATGCAGAGTCAGATGAAGAGGAGTTATACGAACATTATAAGTTCATTGCTGATCCAGGGCAAGAAATCATCAGAATTGATAAGTTTTTAATTGATCGTTTACCGAATACGTCAAGAAATAAAATTCAAACGGCGGCAAAGAATGGGAATGTATTCGTTAATGCAGCGCCCGTAAAACAAAATTACAAAGTAAAACCTGGTGACCAAGTTGCGCTTGTGTTGCCTTATCCAGTAAGAGAATTAAAGCTAATTCCACAAGATATACCATTGGATATTGTTCATGAGGACGATACGCTTATTGTGGTCAACAAATCGGCAAACATGGTCGTTCATCCAGGATATGGAAATTACAAAGGCACATTGGTTAATGCCTTAATTTTCCATTTTGAAAACCTAGCTCAACCGAAAAATGACTATTTCGGCAGACCAGGCCTAGTGCACAGGATTGATAAACATACAACAGGTCTATTAGTTGTTGCAAAAACAGAAACAGCATTGATGCATCTTGCTCAACAGTTTTACGACAGGACAACTGAGAGAAGATATGTGGCCTTGGTTTGGGGTGATGTAAAAGAAGACGGTACAGTTACAGGGAATATTGGACGATCATTAAAAAACAGAAAAGTGATGACTGTTTTTCCAGATGGTGACCATGGTAAACATGCCGTGACTCATTACAAAGTGATCGAACGATTCGGACTTGTTACGTTAGTTGAATGTAAACTTGAAACAGGCAGAACTCATCAAATTCGCGTGCACATGAAGCATATTGGACACCCGTTATTTCATGACCTAGAATACGGCGGTGATGACATTGTTAAAGGAACCAAATCTGCATCCTATCAAAAATTCATTGAAAATTGCTTTTCGTTGTTACCAGGTCAGGCACTGCATGCAAAGACGATCGGTTTTGTCCATCCTGAATCGCTTCAAATAGTCCGTTTTGAATCTAACTTACCTGAAGAGTTCCAGGAGTTACTCGAAAAATGGAGAAGGTATACTACTCATCCATAAATAGGCTTTTGGACACGAAAATCTGTGAAGATTTAAACCTATACTCATTTTTTTTCGCGGATTTAAATTTGTTTACTTATTTTTACCCATCGCAGAAAGCAGTAGTATGACAGATAAATACAATTCAATCTTCTTCTATACCTGTTTATTCGATAGTCAAGTTAATGCAAAATAAGTACCATGAACTACAAAGTTTTACTATCCTTTTTGTTTGTAGCAATGATTTCTTCTTTCAATGCGCAAAACAAAACGCTTGAAGAAGCAAACCGTTATTTCAATAGTAACATGTATTGTGAAGGAGCAGATAAATGCGCAGAAGCATACTCCAAGCTTTCACGTAAAGGAAAACAAGCGCTTAAAGACAAAGCAGATATGGCTTTTAAAACAGCGGAGTGTTATCGGTATACGGATAGATTCAAAGACGCGAATGAATGGTACGACCGTGCGTTATTGTTAGATTTTCAAGAAGTTAATCCTGAGATCCATTATTACAACGGAGAAATGCTCCGAATGATGGGGCAATTTGAAAAGGCTCAGGCGAGTTATGATAACTACAAAAAAATAGTTCCAAATGATGTTCGCGGCGATGTAGGTATTCAATCTTGTAAGGATGCGAAGTCTTTTAAAGCGAATAAAACACGCCACGTTGTTGTTAATCAAACAGCCATAAACAAAAAAGAAATGGATATGGCCCCAATGTTTGCTGACAGAAAAGAAACTAAGCTATATTTCGCATCAAGTAGAAATGGAAGTACTGGTGGAAAAGATCCAATTTCATGTGAATCTTACATGGACATTTGGGTGAGTGAAATCGATAAAAAAGGCAATTGGGGAGAGCCTCAATTGATTGACAAAAGAGGTGTGATTAATACAGAAGCTCATGAAGGATCTGCCTCTTTCGACGCTCGAGGTAAAATCATGTTCTTTACCCGTTGTCCTAATATGAAAAAAGAAAATCTTGGTTGTGAAATCTGGATGAGTGAGTTAAAAGGTAAGGATGAATGGATGAAACCAGAAAAGCTTGTCCTAAAGACAAATGATTCGATATCTATTGGACATCCATGTGCTTCTGATGATGGAAAATCGCTCGTTTTCGTATCAGATGCTCCAGGAGGTTTCGGTGGTAAAGATTTATATATTACAACACTCGATAAAAAAACGAATACATGGACTGACCCGAAAAACCTAGGACCAGAAATCAATACTGCTGCAAATGAATTGTTCCCAACTTTTGGAAAAGATGGCAGTCTTTATTATGCTACCGACGGACTGCCAGGTTTTGGAGGGTTAGATTTGTTCAAAGCGACAAAGGCAGGAGCTGAATTGAAATGGGAAAATCCAAAGAACCTTGGTTTCCCAATTAACTCTGAAAATAACGATTACGGTCTTTATGAACTTTCTGATCGCAAAGGTTATTTTACCTCTGAAAGAAAAGACCCAGACGGTAAATTCAATCCTGATATCTACAGCTACGAATTGCCTCCTAATCTATTCGATTTGCGTGTAATTGTTAGTGAACTTGGAGATAAAAATGTGCGTATTGCTGATGTACGTGTAGTAGTGAAAGGTTCAGATGGTTCTCTATGGGAAGGGTACACTAAAAAAGATGGCGCTACTCAACTTTGGGATAAGAAGGTTGACGGTAAACGATACGTCAATGAAGAAACGTCATATACAATATCAATCGCAAAAGAGGGGTATCACGAAGACAAGAAAGGTGCTCAATTCACGACACTTGGTCTTACATACGATCAAAACTTTGTGATTGATATGGCTTTGCTTCCGAAGAAACCAATTCGTCTTCCAGAGGTGCGCTATCCGTTAAACCAATGGACGCTTTTAGTTGATTCTACAATCAATTCTCCAGACTCCCTGCTTTTCGTGTACAATTTGTTACAAGAGTATCCTGAAATGGTTCTTGAACTAAGCTCACACACAGATTCACGTGGTAAGGATGAAGCAAACCAACGCCTATCAGAAAACCGTGCTAAGGCGTGTTACAAATTCTTAGTTGAACAAAAAGGAGTAGATGCAAGAAGAATCGTTCCTGTAGGTAAAGGAGAAGTAATGCCGAGATCAGTCTATAAAAGAGGCAATGATTACTTCGATGCAATGCCTGCAGATCCCACAGGAGTTGAAACAGTTGTCTTAACTGAAGCATATATTAATCAGTTCAAGACTACAGACCCTAAGCTTTTCGAAAAATTACATCAGTTGAACCGTAGAACGGAAGGACGTGTGTTACGCATGGATTTTGATCCTGCGAAAGACCCTGCAGCTGACCCTAATCTTAAGCAGTTCGTAAAATATCCATAATTTAATTGGTTGAAAATAATTTAGAAAAGGCGCTCATTTAGGCGCCTTTTTTTATCTTCAGGATATAACTGTTTCCTATGCCTGAATTCTACCTGCACTACCTTTGGTTTACAAAGCAGATTGCCTTATTCAACTTACAAACCCCACATGGAGACCAATTAGAAATAATTGATTTTGGTGAGTACAATGCGTCTGCAAGTGGACCTGATTTTACAAATGTCGTTCTAAAGTATGGCGAATTAATCTGGTGCGGATCTGTTGAAATGCACATCAATTCATCTGATTGGTATAACCATAATCATCACAATGACGAAGCCTATAACCAAGTCATATTGCACGTGGTTTATAACTACAATCAAATCGTATGTTTGCCACATGGTGAGCTTCTAACGCTCGAATTAAAAGATCAAATCAATCATGCGCATCTTATTTGGTTTAAAAATTATTACATAAAACAGAATGAATTACCATGCTCGAAACTTGCAAATGACAGTCACAGAAATATTTTACTCAATGAATGGGAGAAAAGTGTTGTTAAAAGATTAAAGAACAAAATTCACCGATTTATTCAACAGGATATCAGTCCTGAGACTATGCTCTACAGATTAATTGCCCGCGCTTTTGGAGGAGTGACTAACCAATTGCCATTCGATGAAATGACAGAGCGGCTGTCTTTAGATTATATTTTGAGTTTGACGAGTATTGAAAGAATACAACTCATTTGTGTTACGAGTGGATTGAGAGAATTTCAATCAGTTGAAATAGATTGGTGCTTTGAACAACCACTTGATGGCGCTTCTGCTGTACTCAATTCCAGTTGGAAAAGAAAAGGGCAACGTTATTTTAGTCACCCTGTCTTGCGCGTTAAACAGTTCGCAGTGCTCATGGTTTTTTGGGAACAAATACGTGAAGTGATCAATTCAGATTCATGAAGCCCTTAAACAAAAAAGTTGTTATCCGATTGCTAAATCAATGCAGAACCACCTTCTAATTAATGCCGTTATCCCTTTTAAGTATTTTATTGACGATGAAGACACCAAGTCAGCCTTTCAATTATTACGTGCACTACCTTCAGAAAACAATGCGATTCGAAGGCAATGGTCCAGAGTGAATCAAATTTCAAAAAATGCACTCCATTCGCAAGGAAGTATTGAATATTTTAATGATTTTTGTTTAAATTTTAAGTGCATGCGTTGTGTACTTGGAAAGCAACTTCTTTATGGGGGTAATACAGAAAACAACCTTTTTTTTTGAAATGCGCTCCTTCGGTGTCTGTCGGTGGTGGGCTACTAAATTAGGAATCAGGATCGAAAAAGTTCGTTTAGGATTTATTTACGCGTCCTTTCTGACTTTCGGTTCCCCATTGGTTATTTATGTTGCCATGGCATGGATTCTAGAACACAAACATTATTTCAAATTTCAACGAGCTAAACGCAAGTCAATTTGGGAAATTTGATCCTGTTATGAGATACACTTTAATCAAAAATGTCTACCTCTTAATTGCTACAATTTTTGGCATTATTTCTTTTGGTGTTGCTGGTTTCATGACAATAGAGGACTGGCCGTTATGGGATGCGCTTTATATGACCATTATTACCATTACAACAGTCGGATATGGTGAAGTTCATCCACTTTCAACCAGTGGACAAATGTTTGCATCGGTATTAATAATTAGTAGTTTCGGTTTCTTCGCTTTAGCCATAACAAATTTATCAGGCTATGTTTTTAGCGGAGAGTATCAGCTTAGGTTGCGTAAGTTCAAATTAATAAGAAAAATTACAAAAATGAATGGACATATAGTTGTGTGTGGATACGGACGTGTAGGTCGACAAGTAGTAAACGATATGATTAACCATGATCTTTCGGTAGTTGTAATCGAATCAGATGATGCGTTAATTCCGAGCGAGAAAAATGATCACGTATTCTTTATTAAAGGTGATGCAACATTAGATTCGAAGTTGGAACAGGCCAATGTAAAAAAAGCGTCGGTACTCGTGACGTGTCTTCCAAAAGATACTGATAACGTCTATGTAGTGCTAGCAGCAAGAGAACTAAATGCGGACATTAAAATTCTGTCAAGGGCCTCGAATGAGGCAGCAATTAAAAAATTAAGAATAGCTGGAGCTCACCATGTTATAATGCCGGATTCGATTGGTGGAGCACACATGGCTTCTTTAATAACAAATCCGGATGTTATTGAGTTCATTGAAGCTATTCGAGTACAGGGTAAGTCAGGTGTAAATATGGAATCAATACCTTGCGATTCCCTGTCTGCCGATTTAATGAATAAGCCTATTTCAAGTTTGGAAATTAATCAACGTACAGGTGCAACAATTATTGGGATCAAAACTTCCTCCGGAAAATTCATTATTAATCCCGATAATACACAGCTCATTGCGGCTAACAGCTCATTAATAGTCATTGGGACACAAGATCAAATAGTTGCGTTAAATAATTACCTCGGAATATAAATCATGAGAATTTTAATTACAGGTTCAAACGGTCTGTTAGGGCAGAAAATCATCAAACACTGCTTAGCTCATTCCATTGCGTTTTTAGCGACATCAAAAGGAGAAAATCGCAATCCTGAATGCCCAGATGCTTTTTATACCGAACTAGATATTGTAAATCCGGATCATATTTCCAAGGTTTTTTCTTCCTTTCGCCCAACACATGTTATTCATACAGCGGCCATAACGAATGTAGATTACTGCGAAACACATCCAGAAGAATGTGAACTTGTAAACTGTAAAACAGTAGAATTTTTGTTGAACGAATCAAAAGTACACAATGCTCATTTTCAATTGCTTTCCACTGATTTTGTCTTCGATGGAGAAAATGGGCCGTACAAAGAGGATGATCCTGTTGGTCCCTTGAGCAAATACGCAAAAAGTAAAGTAGACGCAGAAAATATCCTTCTCGAAAGCAGCTATTCGAATACATCAATCGTACGAACAATTATTGTCTATGGAAATGCACATAATCTCTCCCGTTCAAACCTCGTTTTATGGGCGAAGGATGCATTGCAAAAACATGCTGAAATCCAGGTAGTAGATGATCAGTTTCGAGCACCAACATGGGCAGATGATTTGGCATGGGCGTGCTTGGAGATCTGTCGTAGAGATAAACGAGGCATATACCATATATCTGGACCTGAAACATTGTCGATTTACAGCATTGTTGAACGAATTGCTACACACTTTTCGTTTGCCATGGACAATGTGAAAAAAGTCAAAAGTGATACACTGAATCAGCCAGCTAAACGTCCTCCTGTGACAGGGTTTGACCTTACAAAAGCAACAATGGAATTAAATTATCAGCCTAAATCATTGGAAAGTACGCTTGATTTGCTCTAATTGGTGCCATTCTCAATGAAAATTTTAACTTTAGGATCGAAAATCTTAAAACAATACTATGACCAAAAGTGTATGGCGAAAAAAGCCGATTAGTGCTTTCGAAGCAGATATGAAAAAAAATGAACTCAAAAGGGTTCTTGGTAAATGGAGTTTAACGGCAATTGGTGTTGGAGCAATAATCGGCGGAGGAATCTTTGTATTAACAGGGACAGGAGCTTATTATCATGCAGGACCAGCTTTGGCTTTGTCATTCGTAATTGCTGGAATAGCTTGTGTTTTTGCAGCACTTTGTTACTCTGAATTTGCATCTGTATTGCCTGTCGAAGGATCTGCGTATGCATATGCGTATGGTACAATTGGAGAAATTTTAGCTTGGATTATCGGTTGGGGACTTGTTTTGGAATATGCTATGGGATCAATGACTGTAGCTGTTTCCTGGTCTGGATACTTCAATAAATTGCTCAAGATGTTTGGAATTGTGCTTCCTGAATGGCTTACTACTGATCCCGCAAGTTACACAGGATCTGGCTTTTCCATGAATTTGCCCGCTTTAGTTATCGTTTTGTTGGTTGTTGGTATCCTTGTTAGAGGAACAAAAGGTGCAGCCAAGGCAAATAATTTTATAGTTATTTTAAAGGTTTCTGCTGTGTTGTTCGTAATTATTGCAGGATTATTCTTTATCAACACGGCTAATTGGTCACCTTTTATACCTGACATGAAGAAAATAGTGAGTGAAAATGGTGTTCAGGAAGCTTATGGTATCACAGGAGTAATATCTGGAGCTGCAGCTATTTTCTTCGCCTATGTTGGATTTGATGCGGTTTCAACTCAAGCTGGAGAGGCAATTAATCCTAAAAAAGATGTCCCTTTTGCAATTGTAGTTTCACTTCTAATATGTACGTTTCTTTATATTCTCGTTTCGTTGGTTTTAACGGGCATGATGAATTACCAAGATTTTAATCCGAATGGAGCTTACCCTGATGCAATTAAGGCCCCTGTTGCATATGCGTTCGATATTGCAGGTCAGCAATGGGCAAGTTATATAATTACAATTGCTGCAACAGTAGGACTAATATCAGTTTTAATGGTAATGATTATGGGACAATCACGCATATTTCTTGGTATGTCTAAAGATGGTTTACTCCCAAAAGTGTTTTCTCAAATCAACCCTATATCAGGCACACCTCAGCGTAATTTATATATTCTTGGAGTTGTAATTGCGATCGTCGCTGCTTTTACACCGATT
>JBILNH010000058.1:0-12511 GCA_044375095.1 Crocinitomicaceae bacterium | reverse complement strand
ATAACTATCCGACAAATTGGATTTATGTATCAAGCCATTTTCTTTGATTCCGATATTAACGAACGCGCCAAAAGCCGTTACATTCGTCACGATTCCCCTCAAACGCATGCCGATCTGTACATCTTCTATTGATTTAATTCGGTCATCAAACTCCAATATTTTTGCACTTCCTCGTGGGTCACGTCCAGGCTTCTTTAATTCTTCGATAATGTCATTAAACGTAAATGCATCAACACTTGAAAAATCGTTTGCATTCAAGCTATTCAATACCTCTTGGTTACCTATTAATTCGGTCAATAAAAGATTACGGCCTTTTGCAATCTGCTCTACAACAGCATAACTTTCGGGGTGAACAGCTGAATTATCAAGCGGTTGTATGCCATTTCGAATACGCAAAAATCCGGCAGCCTGCTCAAACGCTTTATCTCCCAATCGAGGTACTTTTTTGAGCTCTTTTCTCGATTTGAACGGTCCATTTTCTTTGCGGTACTCAACTACTTTTTCAGCCAATTGCGTACCTAATCCAGAAACGTAACCCAATAAGTAAGGTGATGCCGTATTCAAATCAACACCAACAGCATTTACACTTGAAATAACGACATCATCCAATGATTTCTTAAGCTCTGTTTGGTTCACTTCGTGCTGGTACTGTCCAACTCCGATTGATTTTGGATCAATTTTAACCAATTCTGCTAAGGGGTCCATTAGTCGTCTGCCTATTGAAACGGCACCACGAACAGTTACATCGTAATCTGGAAATTCTTTTCGCGCAATCGGACTTGCGGAATAGATGGAAGCACCGTCTTCACGAACAACATAAACGGCAAGTTCCTTATTAAATCGAATGCGTTGAATAAAGTGTTCCGTTTCTCTTCCCGCTGTTCCATCTCCAATAGCAATTGCATCAATTTTGTAAGCTTCTACCAATTGAGCTATTTTTGCTTGTGCCTGGCTCCATTCTTTTTGAGGTGGATGGGGAAAAATTGTGGTGTTGTTCAGCAGATTTCCTTCTTCATTGAGGCAAACCACTTTACAACCCGTTCTGAATCCGGGGTCTATAGCTAAGATACGTTTGTTTCCAAGTGGAGCCGCAAGTAGTAGCTGCCTTAAATTTTTTGCAAACACACGAATTGCGGCTTCATCCGCTTTTTCTTTTGCTTGATTTATGGCTTCATTTTCTATCGAAGGAAGCAAAAGTCGTTTGTACGCATCCTTCACCGCATCTTTAACAAAGCCGCCTAATTCATCATTGGATTTTACAAATATCCGATTGAGTTGCTCAAGTGCTTCTTCAGCTTCAGGTTGAACTTTCAACGAAACTATCCCTCCATTGTGCGCCCTGTAAATAGCTAAAAAACGGTGTGAAGGACATCGGTATAATGGCTCTGAAAAGTCATAGTAATCCGCGTATTTAGCACCTTCAGCTTCCTTACCCTTGACTAACTTAGTTTGAATTACTGCTTTTCGCTCTATCAACTGACGCAAGCGCGCTCTTGCATGCAACTGTTCATTTACCCATTCAGCAATAATATCGTTTGCACCCTGAAGGGCCATTTCTTCATCGAGTACCTCACCTTTAACAAAAGATGCGGCTAGTCGTTCTAACTGTCCTCCTCGCTGAGACATGATCATTTTTGCTAATGGTTCTAATCCTAGTTTTCGGGCTTTTTCCCCTCGAGTAAGTCTTTTTTGCTTGAAGGGTAAATAAAGGTCTTCCAATTCAATTGAATCGAAACAATTTTTGATTTTTTCATCTAATTCAGGGGAAAGTTTTCCCAATTCCTGAATTTGTGAAAGAATTGTTTTCTGTCGCGCAATTATGGAATCAAAGCGCTGAGCTGTATCTCGTATTACCGCAATTTGTACTTCATCTAGCCCTCCAGTTTGCTCTTTTCTATAACGAGCGATAAAAGGAACTGTCGATCCTTCCGCAAGTAATCGAAGCGTTCGATCAATGTTCTTTTCAGGGAGTGCAAGGCTTTTAACGCAATAAGTCAGTTGATTCATCAGCAAAACATTTAGGTTGCAAAACTGCTAAAATCATTAGGTATCTGCAACCATTCATTGACCCCCATCAATCTTCATTTTCAAACGAAAAATAGGTGTAGCAATAAGAATAATGTATATTTCGACCTCAAAATCAATAAGATGAATAAATTTTTACTGTTTTTTATTCCTTCACTATTCGCTTTTTGTTTAGCTAAATACAGTGAAATTGGAACAGCCAGTTACTACGGAAATTCACTTGAAGGGAGACGAACAGCATCCGGTGAAATTTTTCGACAAGACAGCTTAACTGCAGCTCATAAAACGTTAAAATTTGGAACCTTGTTACATGTAAAAAACTTGAAAAATGATTCAGTTGTCATCGTTAAAATAAATGATCGACTTCCTCGGAGTTCTTCTCGAATAATCGACTTATCTTTACGTGCAGCGAAACAGTTGAATTTTGTTCGCGCTGGATTAACAAAAGTTCAACTATCAGAGTTTAATACACAAACAAAAGATTCATTAACACATGAAAAAAATTAATCTTTTCATTGCATTTGGAGCAGCTATTACCTTGATCGCATGTGCACCAAAAACGGCAGAGGTTGTAAAACCAATAGAAAAGCCTGCAGAAAAACCTTCTTTCCCAACAACTGAAGTTGCAGAAGGGAGCAAACTTTACCAAGAAAACTGTGGCAAATGTCACAAGTTGAAAGCGGTAACAAATTATTCTACCGAAGAATGGCAAAAAATCGTTCCAAGAATGGCAAAAAAAGCAAAAATTGATGCCACTGCTGAAAGTAAAGTTCTTGCCTATGTACTTTGGGGTGCTGAGCAAAAATAAACTCCGTTGAAACCACTTGCGTTTTTTTGTTACACTAAGAGAAAACTGGTTTTTGTTTAATTCAATTGATTTCCGCAGACGAAGCGAACTGTTTTCTTAAAAATGAACGACATTTTTCAAAAGCTGAACGTAATTGACCTGTCAACAGTACTTGCTGGTCCTTCTGTTGCGACATTTTTTGCAGAACTCGGTGCTTCGGTCATAAAAGTAGAAAATACTAAAACAGCTGATGTAACGCGAAGTTGGAAACTGCCATCCGAAGATCCAAATTCATCTATCTCAGCTTATTTTAGCTCCGTTAATTACCAAAAAAAGTACGTCGCACTCGATTTAAAAAGTGATCACGACCGGTCTCAATTCCTAAACTTAATTGAGGATGCCGATATACTCATTAGCAATTTCAAGAAGGGCGATGAAGAAAAATTAGGAATACCCGAATCTACACTACGGCAAAAGAACACGAAACTTATTTGGGGGAAAATAACAGGTTATGGTTCGGATAGTGATCGTGTGGCTTATGACCTCATCCTTCAAGCAGAAACAGGATATATGGCGATGAACGGCGAAGAAAACGGTCTACCTGTTAAAATGCCTGTTGCCATGATTGACGTATTAGCCGCTCATCAGCTAAAGGAGGCCATTTTGATTGCATTACTTTCACGTGAAAAGTATGGAAAAGGATCAACGGTGAGTGTTTCGTTGTATGATGCCGCAATATCTAGTTTAATTAATCAGGCCTCTAATTACTTGATGGCTGGTCACGTTCCTAAGCGAATCGGAAGTAAGCATCCCAACATTGCACCATACGGAGAATTATTCCAAACGAAAGATGGGAAATGGATCACTTTTGCCATCGGAAGCGACAGTCACTTTCAAAAATTATGCGCTTTTCTCAGGTTAGATGAATTGGTTTCAAGTATTCAATTTGCAACGAATCACAATCGGGTAAAAAACCGCACTGAATTGGCCGGTAAAATTCAAGAAAAAATCAACCAAAAAAATACCGCATCTATTTTAAACGAAATGCACAGGTTGCATGTACCGACAGCCGTAATAAAAAATTTAGAAGAGGTGTTTGAAGAGGAACATGCTCTAGCGATGGTAAAGTCCGAAAAAATAAATGGAATAGATACCAAACGCGTAAGTTCAATTGCCTTCAAATGGATTACGAAATAAGAACACCAGCGAATGAACAGGAATGGGACGCGTATTTCGATTTACGCTACCGGATCTTGCGGGAACCACTTGGTCAACCAAGGGGAAGTGAACGAAACGATGGCGATGAGACAGGAATCCATTTTGCCCTATTCTCAGGTAAAAGAATAGTGGCTATCGCACGATTAGATCATTATGAAGAACGGTGTGCTCAAGTTCGATTTGTCGCTGTCGAAGCTGAACTACAAGGTCGCGGTTACGGTAAATTAATCATGGAAAGTACCGAAACTAAAGCACTGCAATCAGGATATACCGAAATGGTGCTTCATGCCCGAGATTATGCTGTTGATTTCTACAAAAGTATTGGATATGAATGGGTGGCGCCTTCACACAACTTATTTGGTATCTTGCAACACTTCAAAATGACTAAAAAATTGAGTTAACATTAAACACTGGTATGAAATCTTTTATTAAAATAGGCACTTTCGCTTTTGCTATTTTAATGGTACTCGCTTCTTGTAAAGATAAAAATCCACCAATCATTACCATCATCTCTCCAATTGAGGATGCGTATTATCAAGCCGGAGCGAACTTTCATTATGAGGCGAACATTGAGGACGACAGGAGTATCGCAACGATTCGAATGTATATTGGTGATGTGAACGGAGTGCCTGCAAATGATTTCGTATTAACTTCAACTGAAGACCTTGTTTCAACGGAGAAAAAGAAAAACTTCCAAGGTCATTCGGACATTCCAACAAACGCCAATGGAGAATATTACATCCATTTTGAAGCGAGTGATCGAGAAGGAAAATCAGCACAGGTAAAAAGAAGGTTTTTTGTACAGCCTTAATTGATTATTTCTTACGGCGCAGGTGATCATCAATGCGCTTAGTAACCAATGAAAAAAGCAATTTGGCGTCTTTTTCTTCCAATTTCCTGGCCATTCGAACGACCTTATTCAGGTGTTCAAACTGAATGCGTTCTCCACCCTGAACCCAAGGAGAAGATTCCCAAACGGACTGTAGCGAGCGTTTCTCGGGTTGAAACAATTCAATTTTACGGATGTTCTCTAGGTAATAGGGGATTGATCGACCGTACTTCTTGATTGATCGTTTGTAATGGAGAGCTGTTTCATCGATTTTGATCAATTCTTTTCCCCATAAAATCCAGAAAAATGAACGAACAACTTTCACTGCGTAATATCCCCAGAAAGTAAGAAAGATGTACAAGATTATTTTTTCTTGTTGCGACAGTTGAAGCGAAAACAATGACCAAATGACAGTTGCGCCAATAACCAACCACATGGCAACCCAAGCTCCCAATAGACCTGTTACGATGGGCTTTTTCTCGGGATAGATCACGATAGTTGTCCACCCCTTATCATCTACAAAACTTACGCGTTGACCAATCCATTTCATGGTGTAAAAATACTGAATTCTGCCATAAAAAAAGGGCATTCTGTTGAATGCCCTTCTCGATAAATTCGCGTATTATTATTCTTTAACCAATCGCTTTACTTGTTTTTCTCCATTGATTGTCAATTCAACCAAATAGATTCCTGCAGGAAAATCAGCAGTTGGCAAATCAATCGTGTATGAACCTGATATTTGACCATAATCACGTTGATTCATGACTTTACCAGACATATCTGTAATACTCAATTCAACAGTTGAAGCTTCTTGAATCGTTAACGCAACAGTTGCATTTGATGATGTTGGATTTGGGAAAAGTTGAAAACGATCATCCACTTGGGTGAGTGAAACACTTTCCACATTGGCTACTGTTCCGTATTGCAATCCATTATCCACAGCCTCAGTAATCGTGGTTTTTCCAGCGTTATCGACTTTTCCAGTTGGATCGATCAACATTCCGATAATATGGATTTTAGTTTCATCCCAACCTTGCGGAAGAATGAATAAAAAGTTCACCGTATGGTTATCTCCAGCGTTTACTGTTGTAGGAAAGCTGTTCGCAAATCCAGCAAAAGACGGCTGAATGGAACGTGCAACGTGGTTATACACCATTTGTGCAGCAGGAACTGGATTCGGTAGAGATTCGTATCCACCCATTACACCATTAGCTCCACCAGCATACGAATTGGATTGACTCCAACCGCCGCCGGTTCCGGTCACTTCATCCTCCGTCAACACACAAGCTATTTTGTAATTATTGTTTGCTGAAGCTTGAAAATCTGCAGTTACAGACACATAAAGCATGCGCGTTGCCGGATCCCAGGTTGCACCATTTTCGATCAGTGCAGTTGGTGCTGTTTGCAAACGGTTGAAGAATTGTGGACCCATTCCGGATGGATCTACATCTGTTCCACGATCTACCAACGCACTTGGATACCCACCAATCAATTGGCCCATCCCAGCGTCATATACTGCATCGGCCATTGGATCAGCATTGTGAACAGCAATACCCGCCCAGAACTGACTATATTCTTGTTCAAACAAATCCATGTAAACCGCTCCTCTCGGACACCATTGGCACCATGTACCAGTAGCCTCTTCTCCAACGACCATTTTTCCAGGAGCTGGTACAACCGGATTGATCACAATTGATGCGGCATCGTCAGTTGGATCATTGTCATTCGCTCCACCGTTGACATTAGAAACAGTTGCCGTCACAGTTGATGAACCAGCAGCTAAGACAACACCCGGAAAAGAGACCACTTGTGAAGCAAGTGATGCTAAATTAACTCCAGTAATGTTTTGCACGTATGGTAAACCGCCGTAATTCAGTGATACCGAAAACGATGTCACTGGCGTTGTTCCTGCATTCATCACTGTAATTGTAGGTGTAACCGATTGAGTGGCGATATTCCCTCCCATATCCAAACCGGAAACAGCTGCGTTCAATGTAGGCAAAGCATATGCTTGTTGATCGAAACTGACATCGTCCACATAAAACTGACTTCCTTGTAGCGGGAATAAATCGATTGAAGCTAACGTATTTACACCATTTTCCCAAACACCAATTTGTGTTCCGTCTATAAATGCTCTCCACAAGCCAAGTGTTAAGTTGGCCTCAATTTCTAAGGTAAACCAAGTTGCAGGTGTATAAGAACCTATAGCCAAATCAGCTGAAATACCATCGTCAATACTTACTGTCCCATTGGACATGTTTACATTCAACGCCCACAAAGACCCGATTGTCTGAGATCCTTGAAAATTGAAATACGCCGACTTATTGGCGTTCACATAAAAATCAGCTGTGAACGTGAACACGCCTGAATTGTACAAAGGACCGAAATCCAACACACAATCTTGTGGTCCTCCGCTAGCTGCGGTTGAGTTAAAATAAATACTCTTTGTTCCGCTGCTTGCTTGTGCAGTAGACACGATTCCATCTTCAGCTCCTCCTTCTGTTCCACTCCATGTCGTCCAACTGGAAGATTGTGGTCCGAGTGCGCCTGTGGTATAGGCTTCAAAATCATCACTAAACAATTGCGCCTGACTGTACGTCGTGCTCAAGAGCAAACCAATGACTACGGTAACTTTTTTCATAACTTAGTTTTGTGTGGTTTAAGTCCGCAATATACGAAAATGCAGAGGTTAACTGTTTAACCGATGAAAAGTTCAACTAATATGTCTGAAAATCGAATAGAATGGTATACTTACAAGCGAACAATCCTATTTCAAATACCTAAAATCTTGACCATCTTCAATACTCAACAACGTTTCTTTAATCAAGCGAATCGTATTTTCTACATCCTCTTTTCGAACCATTTCTACTGTGGTGTGCATGTAACGCAAAGGCAACGATATCAATGCTGAACTAACGCCTTCATTTGAATACGCAAAGGCATCTGTATCCGTTCCTGTTGAACGCGAAGCCGCTGCGCGTTGGAAAGGAATTTTCGCTTTTTCCGCTGTATGGATGATTTGTTTAAGTAAGTTGTTTTGTACCGCCGGACCGTAAGTCAATACCGGACCATCACCTGATTTCAAATCGCCATTTTCAATTTTGTCCACCATTGGCGTATGAGTATCGTGACAAACGTCCGTAATAATCGCTACATCCGGCTTAATGCGGTGCGCAATCATTTCAGCTCCACGAAGTCCTATTTCTTCTTGAACAGAGTTCACAATGTACAAACCAAATGGCAACTTAATTTTCTCTTCTTTCAATATGCGCGCAACTTCTGCGATCATGAATCCACCCATGCGGTTATCCAACGCGCGACCCACGTAACGGTTGTTATTCAGCATCATAAATTCATCTTCAAACGTTACTACACATCCGACGTGTATCCCAAGTTTTTCAACCTCTTTATCAGAGCTACATCCACAATCCAAAAAGATATTTTTCAAACTTGGTGTTTCCTCTTTTTGCTGACGCATATGAATGGCTGGCCAACCAAAAACCGCTTTTACAATTCCTTTATCCGTGTGAATATTTACGCGTTTAGATGGTGCAATCATGTGATCTGATCCTCCATTTCTACGCAAATAAATGAAGCCATCTTTTGTGATGTAATGCACAAACCAAGATATTTCATCTGCATGTGCTTCTATAACTACTTTATATTTCGCTTTCGGATTGATTACTCCGACAACTGAACCGTAATTGTCTGTAAAATACTCCTCAATATATGGTTTAATGTAACTCAACCACAATTTTTGACCTTCTGATTCAAAACCAGTTGGACTAGGATTATTCAAGTACTTTTCTAAAAATGCTTCTGATTTACTCGTGATGATCTTTTTCATTAATCTGTATATTGTTTATAATTAGCGCATTAAGGTTACATTGCCTTTGATAATGGATTGGGATTCATCGATACATGTTGCCTCGAGGTACCAATCGTACACATCAGGATCTAATTGTCTTCCTCGAAAAGTACCGTCCCAGCCGGAAGAACGATCATATGTTTCAAACACCATTTCTCCCCACCTATTGAATACACGGAATACCATTTTTTCCAACAACTGTCCGCGAACGAACAAGACATCGTTTTCATTGTCACCGTTTGGAGTAAACGCATTTGGCACGTATATGTAGGGATCACCGCAAATAAAGGCGTATGTCTTGACAATCACCGTATCTGATTTCGTACAAATACCATCCGTAACAGTGAACGTGTAAATGGATGTTTGTTCGACCGTTACATTGGTTGTTTGAGCGCTCGGATTCACAATCCCTCCCAACGGAGTCCATATGTATTCATACCCCGCAGGCGAACCGAATAACGTAGTCGTTCCACCTTCGGGAACGAGGATTTCTTGTGCCCATGCCGTAACCGTTTCATTGCCCAACGGACTGACCCATATGTAAATGGAATCTTCGACAATACAGCCATTTGAAGCGGATGCCGTTACGTACACATACTGACTTGTCGTTGGCTCTACCAAAACAGTTGCAGAAGCAGAAGGATTAACAAGAATAGATGTCGGTGACCAAGAATAGCTGAATGATATAGAAGGATTTAAATTCGTGGCTGTAATCAATGTTTGTTCACCCGCACATATAGAGTCATTTGCATTGAGTACGAGCGAGGAACTGATAAATGAGACGCTTACGCTATCGATCTCTGAGCAAGCAGCATTGCTGGCCATGACGTAATAGGTAGTCGAACCTGAAGGCGTGATATTCAACACCGAGTCGCTAATTAAATTGTTTAAGGTATCCGAAAAATCAGGTGAACTGGACCAAACAAATGACGTTGCTGTGCCGAATGAGTTCGCTACAAAAGACATTGGTACAGGTGAACACAATTCTGACACGTCCGGGACATCCAATTGAATGGAGTCAAGTACTTGAATGGAAATTTCTGCAGTATCGGTCAGCAAGCAAATACTATCTGTGACATATAGGTAAATCATGTAATTACCAGGTTCTGAATAGGTTATGGTTGGATTAAAAATCACCGAACTGGTATCGCCATTACCGAAATCCCATAGATATGCATCGGAAGTTGTAGAAAAATTATCTAATGTCACAGTAAAATCTGTACATCCTAGGGTCTGATCCGCGGTAAATTCCGCATTTGGAATGAGCTGAAAATCGAACTTAAAAATTAAGTTGTTGCAATTTGAACTTAAGTTTTGAGCCGACCAGGCACCTGGAGTCACAGGAAAATCAGATTGACCGCTACAACCGCCACAAACCGACTGATAAACAACACCATTTTTATCAAAACGCGATGTTCCCCCATCCACGTGTTCATCGGCGAATTGTCCGCCGAGATACGTTCCATACAAGATATCCTCAAAATCGCGTTTGAGCACCAATAAGTAAAAATCGAATCCATCTGGCGGTGTGGATTGAAAGGCATTTGAAGAGACAGGCATTCCATTTAAAGGAACAGGCTGAAGAATATTTGCCCCCCAACCTGAAATGTACACGTTGCCGCAAATATCCACTAAAAATGCAGCTGGAGATATATTGATGTTCGGTGTACCGTTACCAAACACCGTCGATCGCAAATTGGTTGTTAAGGTCGGATTTAACTTGATCACGAATTGACTACTTCCAGGATTGGAATACGGTGAATTGATCACGGGAAATGCACCGCCAACAGATTGACCCAGCACAAAAACGTTGTCGTTGCGGTCAATCTCAACGAAAAATGCTTGATCCATTTGTGCCATACCCAAGTACGTCGCTTGCTGAACGCCGAAACCATTTGGAGCCAGCTTAGCTACAAAACCATCTGCTTTTCCTCCACCATATGCGGCTTGGTACGATCCCCCGGTAAACGGTAAATTCAATGAACTTGTCCCTCCAGCGAAAACGACTGCGTACGAAGAATCGATTTTCAACGAATAACAAGCGTCATTGTTAGATCCACCATAATAACTGGACCAAATCAACGTAGAAAGGTTCGGTGACATTTTAACCACAACACCATCTTGCATTCCAGCATTGATTGGTTGAAACGCATTTAATACGGGGAAATTCGTTGATCGCGTGCATGAAGCAATCAAGCAATTCCCATCTTGATCGAGCATAATTTCACCGCGAAACTGATCACCGTAATTCGTTGTGAGTGAATCGTACGCGGCAACTGAATTGTAATTGCCAGATGTTAACTTGTAATTGACCCCATCATTGCCTGATCCGCCTATATAGGTTGAACCCAATAAATTCTGTCCGTTTGAGCTGAACTTTGCGACGAAAATATCCGTTCCTGTCGCACCAAAATTTGTTCCGTTGAAATTAACAGAAAGCGCTTCACCACCGGCATGAGTCGTTTGAAATCCACCTTGAACCGGAAAATCGGTAGCCGATGTAACACCATACAAATAGACGTTATTGTTTTGATCACAAATCAAGGAATGCGCAGTTTCTGTACCTTGAACATTGTCTCCTCCCCCAATGAATGTCGTCCAAAGCATTGTTGTTCCATCCGCTGAGTACTTAGAAATGAATGCATCTGTAGTAGCAACATTCGTATTTGGAATTGTAATATTCGATGTCACGTCCCAAGCCAGCGGATCAGGTGTTGGGTATTGATTTCCGTAAATAATCCCGGCAGAATAAGCTGTTCCGTCATAACCATAAGTGGCTGTCATCCCAAAATTATCGGTGACAGAACCGGCGTAAGTAGCGAATACTAATACAGGATCAATGACAAGCTCAACGCTTGGATCATAATCTCCCAAATCAAACTGAACGCGATTGCCAGTTAATCGAAATGCCGTTTTGATTTCTTTAATTCGTCCGTTGATAATTTGATACGAATACGGCTTGCGTTCCATGATCTCGCCAAGCGCCGTTCGAATAATTAAATTGCCCTCTCTGTCTACTTCAAGGGATTCATACCCTTTAATTTCTAACTGGATTTGATCGTAATTAGCCTTAGGTTTCACTCTAAATTCATACTTCAATTCCTCCTTTTGCTCGATCAATTTAAGGTCTATTCCCGGGTAAAGATCTCCTAAGACAGCCTCTTGATAACCTCTAGCTTCACTCGACCACTTCGAACTGTCGTTTCCGATAAAAAAATTGTAATAATGCGTTGAAGGCTGCATGCGTTCAATCCGTTTCACTTCCTGAGCCCCAACAAATTGAATTTGAGCTACTGTCTGACGGGCAGAAATGTCAGAAGCCTCACCACGAGCGCCGTGAGCGGAATGAATACGCGTGAAATCTTGTAACTGAAAAACTAACCGACCTTGTTCTACCCAAAGATTTCCTCCTGAGAAATGTGCTTTGAATAAAATGGACTTTGGCCATTGACCTTTGTTTTCAAGAAAGGCATGATGTACGGAATGGGCGTGATGAATCTCTTGTGCTTTGACCACAAAAACAAGCGAAATGGAAATAAAAACCAGTAACCTGTTCAACATCAGATCCAACTATTTTTCGAGATTGAATTCGAAAATACGAATAAAATTATCCATCTCAAGGAAATGTATAAAGTCAAACGAAAAAGTGGAAGTTTCTGTCACATAAAACTCGTAATTTCGTGTTAATCAGAACGACCTTTTTTGTCTGATTACTTTTTAGACGCATGAAAAATCGCATTACTTCTTTATTTGATATTGAATACCCATTAATCCAAGCAGGAAT
>JBILNH010000055.1:0-13716 GCA_044375095.1 Crocinitomicaceae bacterium | reverse complement strand
AAATGCTGGAGGATTGGGAATAATCGGATCAGGCTCCATGTACCCGCACATTTTGGAAGAGCACATTCAAAAATGCCAAGCAGCAACGAACAAACCATTCGCTGTCAATTTGCCTATGCTATATCCCGATATTGATAAGCACATTGAAACAATTATCAAGTACAAAGTCCCCATTGTTTTTACCTCCGCCGGCAATCCAAAAACCTGGACAAGTCACCTTAAGTCGCATGGAATAAAGGTGGTTCATGTGGTTTCAAGTGTGAAATTCGCCTTGAAAGCGCAAGAAGCAGGAGTTGACGCTGTTGTAGCGGAAGGATTTGAAGCTGGCGGACATAACGGTCGTGACGAAACTACTACCATGTGCCTCATTCCAATGGTTGCCAAGGAACTTTCCATTCCATTGATTGCTGCAGGTGGAATTGGAACTGGTCATGCTATGCTCGCTGCAATGAATCTGGGAGCGGATGGGGTTCAAATTGGCAGTCGTTTTGTTGCAACATTCGAATCAAGTGCTAATGAAGCGTTTAAGAATGT
Organism: Crocinitomicaceae bacterium; assembly: GCA_044375095.1. Lineage (GTDB taxonomy): Bacteria > Bacteroidota > Bacteroidia > Flavobacteriales_D > Crocinitomicaceae > M0103. The sequence continues at coordinate 13,182 of JBILNH010000055.1, read as the reverse complement.
CGTAATTAACGTCAATGAAGGCGATACCCAACTCACATTGAAAGAATTAACACCGGTTCGTTTAGTAAAAAATGAATTTTATCAAAAGGTTCAAACAGCATATGAAACTGGCGCTTCTATTGACCAATTGAAAGAATTACTGGGCAGAGGTCGTGCGAAAAAGGGCATGTTTGAGGGCGATTTAGTTGAAGGAGAACTAGAAATCGGTCAGGTTGCCGGATTAATCGACGAAATCATGCCAGCTGCTGCGGTTGTTAAAGAAATAATTCGTGAGTACCGAGAAGCATTACACGAACAACAAACAGAAAAATATACTTTCTAATGATTGAATTTGAACGATTCAAACTGGACAATGGCCTTCAAGTCATTTTTCACCATGATCCAACGACTCCAATGGCGGTGGTCAATACACTTTACGATGTAGGCGCGCGTGATGAATCGCCTGATCAGACTGGATTTGCGCATCTTTTTGAGCACCTTATGTTCGGTGGATCGGTTAATATCCCAGACTTTGATGATCCCCTTCAACGGGCGGGTGGAGAAAGCAATGCGTTTACATCTAATGATATAACCAATTACTACGATGTGCTCCCTGCGCACAATTTGGAAACGGCACTTTGGCTGGAAAGCGATCGCATGCTCTCGTTGGCATTTACACCGAAAAGCCTGGAAGTTCAGCGAAACGTTGTCATTGAGGAGTTTAAGCAACGCTACCTGAATCAACCGTATGGCGATGTGTGGTTGAATCTTCGACCGTTGGCGTATAAAGTTCACCCCTACCAATGGGCGACAATTGGAAAAGAAATCCGGCACATTGAAGAAGCAAAAATGGATGACGTTCGGGCCTTCTTTCATAAGTTCTACAGTCCGTCAAATGCCATTTTGTGTATTGCTGGGAATTTTGAGCGTGCATACATTGAGGACATGGTTCATAAATGGTATGGCGATATTCCCGGAGGAATGAAACCGGCTCGAATTTTACCGGCAGAACCTGAACAGATTACTTTTCGGGAACAACAACTTGATCGAAATGTACCGGCAAATGCCTTTTATTATGCATTCAAAATGGATGAGCGCAGAAGCGAGGGTTATTATTTGGCGGATGTGCTATCAGATGCATTGGGTAGAGACAAATCATCACGTTTATACACTGAATTGAAGAAAAACAAGCAATTGGTTTCAGAAATTGGGGCATACATCACCGGATCACTAGATAATGGTTTATTGGTAATTTCTGGAAAGTTAAATGATGGGGTAATTTTTGACCAGGTTGATCAAGCCATCTGGGAAGAATTGGAAAAAATGAAAGTCCATGCCATGCCGGATCATGAATTGCATCGATTAATGAACAAATTAAAAACTTCACGCGAGTTTGAGGAACAAGGATTGCTCAATCGCGCGATGAATCTGAGCCAATTTGAATTAATCGGAGACGCCAATGGCATTAATGAAGAGGCCACCATTTATGACGCTATTCAACCCGTTCATTTGCAAGAAACTGCAATGAAGCTATTTAAGAAATCCAATTGTTCATTACTAAAGGTAAACGCGACGACCAATGCTTAATCGATCTTTATCACCGGCATTAAACGAAATCGATTCGATTGATTTCATTAAACCTAAAACATACGACATCAACCAGCATGTAAAACTCTACCACATGGGCAACGTGCCTAACGAAACTGCGCGGGTTGATTTTTATTTTCACGCAGGGACAACTGTTGGAAAACGAGGAGTTTCGGCACTTACTAACGGTATTTTACTTTCTGGAACTGCTGAGAAAACATCGGTAGAATTGCACAATGCCATCGATTATTTAGGTGGGTATTTTGAATCGGGGATTGGACAAGAAAATGGCTTAGTGACTATGTATGCCTTGCGCGAAAACATGTTGCCAATTTTGCACATTCTTCATGATGCCATAACCAATGTAGCGTTTCATACGCACGAATTTGAAGACCTTCTTAATGAACGCAAACAGAAATTTAAAGTGAGCTTGGAAAAAGTGAGTTTTCTAGCTCAACGTGCCTTTCAAGAACGACTTTTTAATGATTCTCCTTATGGTAGAATAACCGAAATCACTGATTTTGATTCGATTTCAATCGATGAATTGAAATCCTTCCATCGTGACAATTACCTCAACGGACTTAAAAAAGTTGTTGTGATCGGTAATTTCAGTCAAGATGACATCGATGCACTTATCGATCTATGCGGTAAATGGGCACAACCTGCACCAGCCACCTACTTTAATACACCAATTAATCTGAAGGAAAAATACCATTTCACGAAAGAAGGAGCACTGCAAACAGCCATTAGAGTTGGGCGATCATTCGTCAACAAAACACATGAAGATTTTGAAGAATTCCTTGTCCTCAACACCATATTGGGGGACTATTTCGGTAGTCGACTTATGGGTAATATCCGAGAAGACAAGGGCTACACCTATGGAATCGGAAGCATGGTTGTTGAGTTACAAAAAAGCGGTTACTTTCTAATTGCCACAGAGGTTGGTGCTGAACACACGGAAGCCACATTGACTGAAATAAAAAAGGAATTTGAACGCCTTCAAAATGAATTGGTTTCTGAGGAAGAGTTGTCTCTTGTAAAAAGTTATATGCTCGGTCAGTTGCTGAAAAGTGCAGATGGTGCTTACGCTATGATGGACTTACATTTGAGCGTCGAACCTTTTGAAATTTCACTAGACTATTACAATGAATCTATTGAACGCATTAAAGGTTGTTCACCTGAGCGGATTCAAGAATTGGCTAAAAAATACTTGAATTGGAACGAAATGACAGTTGTAAGTGCAGGTTGAGCAACGAAATTTGACTTTATCCGTTTATACTAATGCGTACTTAATACCGTTTTTCTCATCATGAAATTCTTTATTGCGTTGCTTTTTTCCTTTTTCTTCCTGTTTGGAAGTATGGCTTCGCATGTATTAGGGGGTGAATTGACATGGAAATGCCAAGGAACAAGCTATGTGTTTACATTGACTTTTTACCGAGATTGCAACGGTGCTGAAGTCAATACCATTTCAGAAGAGGTTAAGGTTTGGAATCACCCAACGCTTACATCTATCATTCTACCTTTTGTTGAACGAATCGATGTTTCCCCAACGTGTTCACCAGTAACTGGATCACCAAATCCGCTCGATTGCGGTTCAGGAGCGAATGCCGGAAATGGAATCGGAGCCGTTGAAAAAATCGTTTATCGTAGCGCACCAATTGCTATTTCAGGAATTCCACCAGCACAAGGTTGGGCATTTACATATGAGAATTTTTCACGAAGTGGCTCAATAACCAACCTTGCCAATCCGTCAAACTACGGAATTACCATTGCTGCAAAAATGTTTGCTACTCCAAGTACAACAACCGGATGTATTGACAACGCTCCCATCTTTCTTCAATCTCCACATTTTGTAAACTGCTCCGGAAGTCCATATCAATACAACATGAATGCCGTAGATCCAGATCTTGATTCATTATTCATTGATTTTGGCACACCATTCAATCATTTCCCTTCAGGAGTTTACGATCCGCCAACAAATCCAATTCCCATTCCATATGAAGTTGGTTTCAGTCCAACCTCACCTACACCGGGACCGACAATTAATCCTGGAAATGTTCCAGCCGTTATTGATCCATTATCTGGTGAATTGTCTTTTACTTCAAACACCATTGGTAATTACGTCATCAAGGCGCGAATAAGGTCGTATCGAAACGGTTACTTAAACGCTGAGGTGGAGCGCGAAATGCAAGTCGCTGTTCTTCCATGTACTGGTTCGAACAATCCTCCATCGATTACACCTCCTTTTGCAGGTTCATTCGAAACAACAGTTACTGCAGGTTCATTAGTCAACTTCACCCTTTCCAGTGTAGATGTAGAGAATCTACAAAATGGGTCTCCGCAACAAAACCTTTTAATGGCCAGTGGGCCTCTTTTTGGAACTAATTTCACCTCATCAACCGGCTGCGATACACCGCCATGTGCCACATTGAATGCGACACCTGTAATCACTGGAAATCAAGGAGTCAATGCTCAATTTTCATGGCAAACGAGTTGTGACCACCTACTTGACGCCACAGGTAATGGCTTAACAACTGTTCCCTATCATTTTGTATTTAGAGTTCAAGATGACTATTGCGCAATCCCCGAAGTCCGTTATGCAACGATTACCATCAATGTGGTTAATCCAGGCGTCATTGAAGCTCCGGGAATTAGCTGTATTCAAGGTGGAACAACTGGGACAATTACCTTGAACTGGGAACAAGTTGCCAATCCTGCAGGATCATTTTTGGGGTATGAGGTCTATTCGCTCCAAAGCGGCTTACTGACGACAATCACAAATATTGGCACAACAAGTTATTCAATCACAGGAGTAGCAACACCTCAGGATTATTTTGTTTCTGTTATTTCTGGTTGCAACGGGAACACACGCCGTTACAGTGACACGTTAAAACCTATTCTGCTTGACGTCACCAACCCTTCTAATGGTACAGCAATTTTACAATGGAATGACCCTAGCAATCCGGCAACAGCATCAATGGGTGACTTTTACCACATTTATCGGGAATACCCAAGTGGAATATGGACATTAATTGATAGCGTTCCTTACGGATTGAATTTTTACAAAGATACCATAGACATTTGTGAAGCGTTTCTGAATTACCAAATTGTATTACCCAATCAACCGTGCGATTTCACTTCAACAATCGACGGTGATGATTTTGAAGACATGCTCACTCCGGATATCCCAATCATTTCATCCGTTTCCATAGATACGCTAACAAATGTGCTAACGCTAACTTGGAATCAAAACGGACAGGATGACACTTATGGCTACGTGATTTACACCTATAATAGTGCTGGATTTTTATATGAATTAGATACAGTTTGGGGAATCGGTTCAACAACCTACAGTTATTCTCCTGATGTTTCATTGGGGCCTCTCTCCTATTCAGTGGCTGCATTTGACTCGTGCTATACTCCTTCAGTTCCTCCGACATTCCAAACGTCAGCGAAAGCGCTTGTTCACACAACAATCTTTCTTACGCATGAATTAAATATATGTACAGATGAAGTCGTGCTGAACTGGAATGCTTATTCAGCATGGAATGGAACAACAAGTTATGAAATTTGGAGCAGTTTAAATGGTCAACCTTATCAGCTAGTCGGAACAACCACAAATACGACATTTACCGTTGATGTGATTGGTTTACAAGATTATTGCTTTTTCATTAAAGCTGTTTCTTCACTAGGAATTAGCTCCTTTTCTATCCGAACTTGCCTTACGATTATCGCGCCGACGCAACCGGCATTTCATTACCTAAAAGTAGCAACCGTAAATGCCAATCAAGTGGACTTAATACATACTGTAGATGCTTCAAGTGGAGTTACAGCGATTTCCTTTGAGCGGAAAGAAACAAACGGTTCTTTTGAAACCATCGGGCAAGTACCAGTGAGTGCAAATACCATTACATTCACTGATACAGATGTTGATGTTAACGAAATGAGTTATACCTACCGTACGCGAATTATAGACAGTTGCGGTCGACCTGGGATTGCTTCCAATGAAGCGAGGACTATTTTACTTTCATTAATAAAGGATGACACGCGGATGATCAATTACATTAGCTGGAATGGGTACGAAGAATTCAATGGTGGTGTAATTGGATACAATGTGTATCGTGGCATTGATGGTGTTTATTCCGGACCTGCAATTGCAACGGTTCAGCCAACCATTCGGTCTTTTGAAGACAATGTAAATGATTTAAATTTTAACGGCAAAATCTGTTACATTGTCGATGCGATTGAAGGATCAAATCTTTTTAACGATCCACGCTTTAGCCGATCAAATGAAGTATGCAGTGTATTTGAACCCATCGTTTATATTCCAAATGCATTTGTGCCTGATGGGGTAAATAAATTCTTCGTACCAGTGCTCAACTTCTTCGATCCAAGCAAGTATGAATTTACCGTTTTTGATCGTTTGGGAAGAATTGTATTTGAGAGTAACCTTCCAAACGAGGGATGGGACGGGACGATCGCTTTCTCAGACGAACCAGCACAACCTGGAACCTATATTTACCAATTACAACTCGCAGATGGAAATGGGGTTGAATCGGTTTACCGCGGGCATGTGACACTCGTAAGGTAGAAATGAATGCCCCCTGAAATTAGTACATTTGTCAAGTGAAGCGTATTTTAGTCATTCAAACGGCCTTTCTTGGTGATGTTATTTTAGCAACTCCAGTTTTTTCTGAGCTAAAACGCTTATATCCTGATGCACACATTGACGCACTAGTGAAATCAGGAAATGAATCCTTACTGGAGTCACATCAAGCGATCAACGAGGTATTTATATTCTCCAAAAAAGAAGGTAAATGGAAGTCCCTTATTTCGTTAATCCGTTCCATCCGAAAACGAAAGTACGATCTGGTGATTAACCTGCACCGTTTCGGAAGTTCTGGACTTATCACCGCATTATCGGGAGCAAATGAAACAAGAGGTTTTTCAAAAAATCCATTTTCCATTTTCTTCACCAACCGTTTTTCGCACGAAATTGGTGATGGAACACTCGAGGTAGAACGTAACCTTTCCTTGATTCACGATTTAGGTGCAGCGAAGCGCGTCAGACCAAGTTTGTTTCCGACACCTGAAGATTTTTCTATCGTAAAGTCCTATCCGGAAGATGCTTATGCTGTCGTTGCACCTGCGAGTGTCTGGTTCACAAAGCAATTGCCCAAAGAACAATGGATTAAGCTTATAAATCATTTGAATTCAAAAGTTTACCTCATTGGTGGACCTACAGATAAACAGTTGTGCAATGAAATCGTCGAACGCTTACCAAAAAGTGATGTCGTCAATTTAGCAGGAAAATTAACCTTGATGCAATCTGCCGCGTTGATTTCCAGCGCTCAACGAACGTACGTAAACGACTCGGGTCCCCTTCATATTGCCTCTGCCATGAACGCACCCGTTACCGCTTTTTTCTGTTCAACGGTACCTGAATTTGGATTCGGCCCGCTGTCTGATGATGCAAAAATTATCCAAATCCAAGAGAAATTGGAGTGTCGTCCATGTGGGCTTCATGGACACGCAGCTTGTCCGAAAGGACATTTTAAATGTGGAAGTGAGATTTCTGTTTATCCTTAACTAGAGCTTCTGTTCCATCACGTAATCCTCCATGAGGTAGCCGTCTCCAATATCGATATTCTCCTCCTTAATAATTGTAAATTCCAAGTATTGATAAAATTGAACGGCTTTATTGAAGCGGTTGACATTCAAAACTAACGAAGTACATTCATTTTTCATTGCCTCCGTTTTGGCCTGTTCAATAAATGACTTGCCATATCCTTGACCCTGCAAAGTTGGCAGGACATACAATTTGTGGATTTTGAGTGAATGAGCAGTTGGAAAGTGTGGTTCTATTCCCATAAAACCAACCGCATCACCATTAATAAATCCACCGAAGAAATGATGCCCATTATCAAATTGCTCGGTCAATTTCTCCTGCGAATACATCCAATTCAACATGTAATCAATTTGTGGTGGAGCTAATATTTCCACGAATGCAATTGGCCAAATTTCATGCGCCAAGTCTGTAATTATCGGAAGTTCCTCGCGCTGTAGTTCGCGTATCTGCATGCTACAATTTGATGAATGATTGTTGTTCAATTCTTCCCTTAACTTGCATACGCACACGGTAGTTTCCAGCCGGTAAATCCCCCACAAACACACTGCCTTCCTGAATCGAACGGTGTATTATTTTCCCCATTGAATCGATCAATTGCACACGATTAGGTAAGTCATCAATAATGGTAAATCTCAAGTAACTTTGCACCGGATTCGGGTAGACATTCCAATTGATTTCTTGTTCCAACGAAACCGTTCCAACCGTATTTAAGGCCAATTCAACTGCCAGTCGCGCATTTAATTTGCCCCATCCCCATTGAGTACTCCCATTGATTGGAATTACTCCCGTATTATTATCTTCTCGCGCCGTTTGAATGATAATCGACTTAATTTGCTCGGCTGATAAATATGGATTTGCTTCAAGTATAAGAGCGATCACACCTGTAACCATCGGAGCGGCCATAGATGTTCCGGAGTAACGCGCAAATGGGTATGTCCGACCATTAAATTGAATGGAACTTACCGTTGTGTAGTTTGCATCTGTGTACGAAGAAATAGAAGAAGCAATTGAAACGCCTGGAGCGGCAATTTCCGGCTTCAACACCTCATCATACCTCGGACCAATACTTGAAAAGGAAGCAATTCCTCCGCCAACGGGATTACCATTAGAGGCAATATATTTTGACGCGTATGCCGCCACACTAAGTAAGCTATTCGTGCATGAAGGTTCACTAATTCCATATTGAGTGTCACCCGCTACTGTTCCAGATCCAAATGTAGAAAATGGCATTCCCCAATTCCCTACATCGGTTACAAGTTCTGTCACGTTCCAGAAGTGCACCAAACCTGTATCTGCTTGTGCTTTTAATAATACACGTAAACTTGTATTCGTGTTTTTGACGCGTAACCTAAGCTGTGGCCGACCATTTTGTGGATGAGCAGAATCAGCAGAGATATTGTACCAAATTGTATCTACTCCAGTGACCAAAAAGGTATCCACATAGGTATTTGTTGTAGACGTATTATAGTATGGACTCTCTGCCAACAAGGTGCTCCCAAAAGAATTGAATATTTGTATCCCAGCTTCAAAAGAATTCCCTTGTTGTCCCCACGCGTGAATGCTTTGTCCCCACATATTTTGGTTCGCTGAATACGCATAAAACTCTATTCGAGACCGGATGGAATCGTTCGAAAAATTCTTTTTCAAATGGAAATTAACATTGCCATTGTTTCCGCCTGAATTCGAAAACACAACCCCTAAAGCCGAATACGCATCAATCGCTTGACTCAACAAAGAGGTACCATCCAATGTACCTATGTGGTAAAGTCCCCAACTCATATTGATCACCAAGCGCTTACCTTCCTGAAGCGATTTTTGGTACATCCACTCCCATGCATCAAGGACAGCTCCTTCGTCGACTAAAAATGTCGCCAGTAAAAACTGTGCTTCAAATGCCACACCGCGGTAATTTGTCCCGGCACCACCTCCTCCTGCGATTCCAGCCACATGTGTTCCGTGTGTAGCATAACTGTAAATATTAGCTGTATCCGATCCAGCAGAAAGGTACTCAGGCAAAGTGGAATACTCCGTTCCATAATTAAATCCGATAGGGGCTGGACCGCTTACTTTATATTGATCCCAAGCAGCTAAAATACGCGTCGATTGCAATAACGTATCGTAAAACATTGGAGATGAATAATCAAATCCCCAGTCGGTAATTCCAATTAATACATTCTTACCAGTGTACCCTTGAGGAAGACCAATACCCATGTGCACGCTATCTGCGCCGACATCATGCACGGCTTTATCAAGCGTTGAAGCAATTTTCCCTGCGAGTTGAAGCGATTGTATTCCTGGTAAACTTTCGATTTCACTCAATAAAGAAACTGGCACCTTTAATGAAACAATCCCCACCCGATTAGATCCAACGATAATTCCTTTCGATTCAAGCTCACTTGCATTGAATGTAGCGGGAACTTTTGCCAAAAAGGACGCATAATCAGTGCCTTTGGACGAATAAACTGGAAACCGCTCTCGAATAGGAAGTGATAAAACATTTCCATTACGCGTATACATTTTCACGAGTTGAGCAACGTCCGAACGCGTATTCGATGGGATACGAAGCTGACCGAATAAAGAACCTGAAACAACCATCAGGATAAAAAACAACTGGTACTGAAATTTCATGACCCTAAAATACTACAATTCCACCGTTCCATTAAAATAGTCGTTTGATAGTTGAATTAAATGTTAAATTTTTAAAAGAGGAAGAATTAAGATTGGATTGAATTAATAAATAGTATACTTTCATCATAACAACAATCAGACTATGAATACAGCAATAACCAAAGGAGTTCAAATTCAGGTAAAAACGAATTTCAGACCGGATCTGTCTCATCCGCTTGATAGCAACTATTTTTTCAACTACCATATTACAATAGAAAACCACAATCATTACCCCGTGCAATTGCTGCACCGCGATTGGTATATTTTTGATTCACTTAACGCTCCAAATTTTGTTTCAGGAGAAGGTGTAATAGGTGAACAACCGATTCTTCAACCCGGAGAAAAATTCACCTACACCAGTGGGTGTGATTTGTTTTCCGAATTTGGCTTCATGAAAGGTTTCTACACATTTAAAAACCTGGAGACTCATAAACTGTTTGAAGTGCTTGTTCCCACATTTTACTTAATGCACCCGCCTCGTTTGAATTGATGCGTTATTCAACCTTTGGTGATCAAGGATACAGATACGTATAGTTAATTGGTAAGTACTTGAACATTCGTTACTTTTGCCAAAAAAAACAACATGTCAAATGCTATATTCAATGTTCCCATTGCGCGGAACGAACCTGTAAAAGCATACGCACCAGGGTCTGCTGAAAGAGAATCTCTACTTAAAGAATACCATAACTTATATAATCAAACACCAGTTGACATTCCGATGTACATTGGTGCTGAACATGTCTACACTTCTGAAAAATTACCGTTGTGTCCGCCACATGATCACCAAAAGGTAATCGGTCATTTGAACCGCGGATCGCAACAACATGTGGAACAAGCCATTGAAGCAGCACTTAAGGCGAAAGATGGATGGGCAAATCTTCCGTGGGAGGAAAGAGCCGCTATCTTTTTAAAGGCTGCAGACTTACTTGCCGGACCATTCCGTGACCGAATGAATGCCGCAACAATGTTGGCACAATCCAAAAATGTATACCAAACAGAAATTGATGCAGCGTGCGAATTAATTGACTTTTTCAGATTTAACGTACAGTACATGACGGAGATTTACCGTCAACAACCGGAATCACTTCCTGGTATCTGGAACCGCTTAGAATACCGTCCGTTGGAAGGATTTGTATTTGCGCTGACACCATTTAATTTTACTTCTATTGCAGCGAATTTAAGTGCCGCTCCAGCGATGATGGGTAACGTGGTTGTATGGAAACCAGCCGATTCTCAAGTTTACAGTGCGCAAGTGATTATGGACTTGTTCAAAGCTGCCGGATTGCCGGATGGAGTTGTTAACATGGTTACCGTTCCGGGACAAGTAGCTGGTGAAGTGATCTTCAAACACAAGGATTTTGCAGGGTTGCATTTCACCGGATCGACTGGTGTATTCCGTCAATTGTGGAAAGACATTGCAAATAATTTGGAGACGTACCGTTCATATCCGCGTATAGTTGGCGAAACTGGAGGAAAAGATTTCGTTGTCGCGCATGCCTCTGCGAATCCAGCAGAAGTGGCCACAGCACTTTCACGCGGTGCATTTGAATTCCAAGGACAAAAATGTTCTGCGGCTTCTCGTGCGTACATTCCTTCGAACATTTGGCCAGAAGTGAAATCGATTTTCGTTGAGCAGGTGAATTCTTTCAAAATGGGAACACCTGACGATACGTCAAATTTTGTAAATGCGGTTATTGACAAGCGTGCATTCGATAAAATAAGTGGATACGTTGATTACTGCAACAACAGTCCTGAAGCGGAAGTAATTACAGGTGGAAAGTACGACGGATCAAAAGGGTATTTCATTGAACCGACAACTGTCGTGACAACCAATCCGAAATTTAAAACCATGTGCGAAGAAATCTTCGGACCGGTACTTACGATCTATGTGTACGACGCAGATAAATACGAAGAAACACTTGACTTGGTTGATTCTACCTCAGAATATGCACTTACAGGTTCAATCATGTCCAATGATCGTTATGCAACGCATCTGGCCATGCAAAAATTAGTGCATGCTGCAGGTAACTTCTACATCAACGACAAACCAACTGGTGCTGTTGTGGGTCAACAACCATTTGGTGGTGCCAGAGGTTCCGGAACGAATGACAAAGCAGGGGCCGCAATGAATTTATTGCGTTGGGTTTCTGCACGGACAATTAAAGAAACGTTTGTACCACCAACGGATTACAGGTATCCGTTTTTAGGGTAATAAAAAACAAAAAAGAGCAATTAAAAACTGCTCTTTTTTTATGCGTTATCTTTTCAAATTTGGCTTTTATTTCAAACACTTGAAATAATCAAATGGCTCTAGGCACTGATTGCATTGGTACTGCGCTTTGCAGGCTGTGCTCCCAAACTGGCTAACCATGCGCGTATCGGATGAACCGCATAACGGACACGGAACAGTTGGTGGTTCAGCGAATAGGACGCTTTTGTCTACTTCATTTTCGGGAGGTGCAATGCCGTATTCACGAAGTTTATTGCGACCGACTTCGGAAATCCAATCGGTAGTCCAAGCTGGTGAAAGGGTTAATTCGACCTGTGTAGTTGGAATTCCTTTTTCCGTTAATTTTTCTTTGATTTGGTCTTCGATCATTTGCATCGCCGGACAACCACTGTACGTTGGGGTGATGACCACTTTGCACGTTGTTCCATCAAATTGGACACTTCTTACTACGCCGAGATCGATAATTGTGAGCACCGGAATTTCTGGGTCCGAGACTTCTTCTAGGTATTTCCAGATGTCATCAGTGGTTACCATTCCATGTTTGGATATGCCCGCTGCACGTATTGCATTTCAGCCAAGATATAACCCAAATGTTCGGAATGCATCCCTTTCCGCCCACCTTCTTGTTTCCAATTGTTCGTTGGTTTTTGAAGGTTCGCCAAGTGGAAAACGTGATTAACCGTTTGTTCCCATTCTACTCGAATGGATGCAAGCTTAGGTGCGATACCAGCTGCTTCCAATTCAGCATCAACTTCGTTGCTGTAAAACAAATCTGATGTATATCTCCACAGCGTATCAACTGCCTCTTGCGCTCGTCTATTTGATTCTTCGGTTCCATCTCCCAATCGTATGATCCATTCAGAAGAATGCTTAAGGTGGTACCTGGTTTCTTTCAATGATTTCTCCGCTATTGCAGCTAACTGCGCATCTTTGCTGGTCATCAATGCTTCGAAAAAAGGTTTACGGAACGCATCAAAAAAGAATTGACGCACCATTGTCATTCCAAAATCGCCATTCGGTTGTTCAACGAGTAAACTGTTTTTGAAGTCACGATCGAAGCGGAAATAAGCCAATGCATCGCCGTCTC
>JBILNH010000011.1:0-29617 GCA_044375095.1 Crocinitomicaceae bacterium | reverse complement strand
GTCGTAAAGGACTTTTATTTCTTCTTTACGCGTATCCCAATCCTCGAAGAGCGAAAAAATGTCGGTTTCAAGTATAATTGCTTCGGACCTATTTAACGCAACATAAACGGAGTCAGAAAAGCGAAAGAGTCGCTTATCATTCGAATGAAGGCTTCCGTACAAGTAGCTTTTATTTTTTAGACCGTTTCCTGAAATTTCCCAAAGCAATTCATTTTCCGGTTCAATAAATTGTGCTTTTGCTAGGTTAACTGCAAAAAGGAATCCTGCTGAAAGGATCAGTTTGAAAATTCGGGGTGTTGGTTTAATCAGCATACAACTTGTTCAATTAGTTGATCCCCAAACGAATAGGGTATTAAAGCCAGCGAAGGAATTTCACTTGTTATCAATACTGGCGCACTGTAACCCAATGCAATCCGTCCATGTGAATTTTCCAATCCCATGGCATAAGCCGCATTGATGGTTAGCGCATTTAGTGCTTCTTCAGGTGTCATTTTCATTTTAATACAGGCAAGCGACCAGACAACACTTAAATTTCCACTTGGTGTAGAACCTGGATTGTAATCGCTTGCGAGCGCCAGCGGTAAACCGGTACCGATTATGCGACGCGCATCTGTAAAAGGTATGGAAAGAAAATGGGAGCAACCAGGAAGGGCGATCGGCATACAGTTGCTTTCTTTTAGTGCTAAAAGGTCATCGTCGGCTATCTCTTCCAAATGATCCACGGAAAGTGCACCACATTCAATCGCTTTACGAACGCCACCCATAACTGAAAACTGATTAACATGAACTTTTGGGGTTAGGCCAAAAAGTTTTCCAGCGATCAGAATCTCTTCCATTTCTTCTACTGAAAAGTAATTTCGTTCACAAAACACATCGATATAATCTGCTAGTTGTTCTTTTGTTACTTGAGGGAGCATTTCGTTTACGATCATGTCGATGTATCCCCGGCGATTTTCTTTATATTCTTTTGGAAATGCATGCGCTCCAAGAAAAGTTGCTTTAACCGCAATCGGCATGGATTCTTTCAGCCGTTTAATCACCCGCAGCATTTTTAATTCAGCCTCTACCGATAGCCCATAACCCGATTTAATTTCGATGGCGCCTGTACCATAGCTCATCACCTGATGGATACGTGTGACTGCGTGTTCGTACAATTCATCTTCAGGCATTTCATTCAGTCGCCTAGCCGAATTCAATATTCCTCCGCCTTTTAGCGCAATTTCTTCATAGGATAGTCCTTTAATCCGATCGACGAATTCTTCCTCGCGCGTTTTTGCAAAAACAAGGTGTGTATGCGCATCGCAGAAAGCGGGAATTACGGATTTCCCTGTGGCGTCAATAACCGTTAAATTTGACCAGTCATCGATCCCAATTAGATCAGTCATTTTTCCATACGCTACGATTTTACCCTCTTCAATGGCAACAAAAGCATCATGAATCACGGGTACATGAGCCATTTGTTCACCACGAAGCATGGTTGGTAGATCTTCTCCGGCTTGGTAAAGTGTCTGAATATTTTTAATGAGTGTTTTGCCCATAATGCAGTAAGCAAAGGTACGACGTATTTCATGAATTCACGAAAAACGATTTGAAAGTCCTGTTATATTCTGTTAATTGCCGTGACGAAAAAGAAATGGAATAAATATGAAAGGTCTTATCACTTGTCATATTTGAAATTTGTATTACTTTTGGAGTCCATTTCCAAAAAGCCTCGGTGGCGGAACTGGTAGACGCGCTGGATTCAAAATCCTGTGCTTTCGGGCGTGCCGGTTCGATTCCGGCCCGAGGTACAAAAAAGCAGAGTGAGTGTGAGAGCGAGAGCGAAACACTACTCTGCTTTTTTTCTTCACTCTCACACACCAACTTACACTATTTCGAATTATCTGATCAGTGTAAATTTCACACGAAATAAGCTTCCAGAATGATTATTAATGAATGGTGTTTTCCTCCCCCCCTGCCCCCCTTCCAAAGGGGGAAGGATTATAAGCTACTCTTCATTCTCACACTCACCCACACGAAACACCTAATTTTTTTAAGTTTAATTTCAAAAAACACATTTCAATTTCAACGAATCGAAATGTGTTTTTCCTTCATAGCTTGCCTCCTACCCCTTGATCCCCCTCCAAAGGGGGAAGATTGTTGCGATTACCGACAATTTGCTGCGGCAGATGTATCGAGTCAGGCAGGTCATTTTCAAACAAGAAAAATGGCGATATTTGCACAAAATTAAGCGCATGTCAAAAGTTACGACCCTCAACGAATTTATCCTGGAAAAACAAGCCGACTTTCCCTTCGCAACTGGGGAATTGACGCGTATATTGAATGATATCGCTGTTGCGTCTAAAATGGTGAGCCGCGATGTGCGAATGGCAGGTTTAGTGGACCACATTCTCGGTGCCCAAGGCGAAACAAATATTCAAGGTGAGGACCAGCAAAAATTGGATGTCGTAGCCGATCAACAGTTCATTAAAGCCTTCGAAAATGGCGGTGAAGTGTGTGGAATTGCTTCAGAAGAAAACGAAGATTTCGTGGCTTTCACCTCGGAATCCGCGAAACAAGGTAAATACGTTGTGTTATTTGACCCGTTGGATGGTTCGTCCAATATTGATGTGAACGTATCCATCGGAACGATTTTTTCCATTTACCGCCGCGTTTCTGAAGTTGGGACATTGGCTACTCTTGATGATATGTTGCAACCGGGAACAGCGCAAGTCGCAGCGGGATATGTGTTGTACGGTTCTTCAACCATGCTCGTTTATACCACAGGAAAAGGAGTCAACGGTTTTACACTTGATCCTTCCATCGGTGAGTTTTGCTTGTCACATCCAAACATGCGCATGCCGGAAAGCGGTCGTATCTACGCTATGAACGAAGGAAACATCGACATTTGTGAACCTGGAATTAAAGCGTACACACAGTATTGTCAAAGTTTTGACAACGATAAAGGAGCACCTTATTCTGGACGTTACATTGGCTCGTTGGTGGCAGATTTTCACCGGAATATGATTAAAGGTGGAATATACATTTATCCCGATACGACAACTGCTCCAGAAGGAAGATTGCGACTGTTGTATGAGTGTAACCCATTGGCATTTATCGCAGAACAAGCAGGCGGATTGGCAACTACAGGAAGAAAACGAATTCTCGACATCAAACCTGAACGCCTTCATCAACGTGTGCCGTATTTCATCGGTTCAAAAAACATGGTCGAAAAAGTAATGAGCCTGTTAATTGAACATGGAAAGTAAAGCCCTTAAAGCACTTTTCGCGAAAAATCCACTTGTCGACGAGACCGCCGAACAATTGCGTTATGCGCAAACCAGAATTCATTGGAAAGGATTAGTCGGATCCTCACGTGCGTTATCTGCTGGAGCAAGCGCCGAACAAACACCTGGAAATCAATTGTTCATCCTTGGAGACAAGGAAGAAGCGGCATATTTCTTGAACGACCTCGAAAGCCTCTATCCGGAAGATCCGCGTATTTTATTCTATCCGGCTTCGTACCGTGTTCCATATCAATTGGAAGAAACAGATAATGCCAACGTAGTTGCCCGTGCAGAAGTGCTCGAACGCATCAATAACGGAGCAAGTGTCTGGGTGGTGACATACCCGCAGGCGCTTTTCGAGAAAGTCCCGACGCAGAAAAAACTCGCAGCGAATACCTTACGTGTTGAGGTCGGAAAAATTTATTCCATTGATTTCATTAATGAACTTTTGTTGGAATACCATTTCGATCGGGTAGATTTTGTCTATGAACCCGGTCAGTTTTCCATTCGTGGTGGAATTGTCGATGTGTTTTCATACGCAAACGACAATCCGTTCCGAATTGAGTTTTTTGGTGATGAGGTGGAATCCATCCGAACGTTTGACGCAGGTTCTCAGCTGTCGTTGGTGCAGCACAAGCACTTTAATATCATTCCGAATGTGCAAGGTCAACTCAACCTTGAAGAAAACGGCAGCTTTTTTTCCTTTCTAGGAACGAATACGACCGTTTGGTTAAGTTCGTACAATCAGTTGAGTGATAAACTCGAGAAAGAATACGCGAAATCAGTCAAGATTCATGGCGAATTATCGGACACTATAAAGCGCACGTTACCGTCCGATTTGTACCTTCATCCGAAGGATGCAAAAAAAGAACTCGAGGCCTATTCCATCATCGAATGGGGACCGGAATACCAGTTTAAAGCAGACAAAACCATCACATTTGATTTTCTGCCACAACCGAGTTTCAATAAGAACTTTGATCTACTGCGTGAGGATTTAATGGCACGATCGAAATCTGGGTTTACGAACCTGATTTTTTCCAATCAACCCAAGCAAATTGATCGCCTCTATCAAATTTTCGAAGACATTGGTGGCGATGTGGAATTCAAACCCATGCACGTGGCGCTTCATGAAGGATTCATTGCACCGACGGAAAAATTAGTGTGTTACACGGATCACCAGTTGTTTGAGCGTTACCATCGTTTCCGACTGAAAGAAGGATTCCGACAAGCGAAACAAGCCCTTACACTTAAAGAAATCTACAACCTTCAAAAAGGCGATTATGTGACGCACATCGATCACGGTGTTGGACAGTTCTCCGGATTGGAAACCATTGATGTCAATGGAAAACCGCAAGAAGCCATTCGCTTGATTTACAAAGATGGCGATGTGTTATATGTAGGCATTCACTCCTTGCACCGGATTTCCAAATTCACCGGAAAGGACGGAACAGTTCCGAAGATGAACAAACTCGGAACACAGGCATGGGCGACCTTGAAAAACAAGACCAAGAAAAAAATCAAGGAATTGGCGTTCGACCTGATCCAACTGTACGCGAAGCGAAAGAGTCAGCCCGGGTTTGCGTTTCAAAACGATTCGTATTTGCAAAATGAATTGGAGGCGTCGTTCATGTATGAAGATACGCCTGATCAATTAAAAGCAACCGAAGCGATCAAAAAAGACATGGAATCACCAACGCCGATGGATCGATTGGTTTGTGGCGATGTCGGTTTTGGTAAAACGGAAGTTGCAATTCGAGCAGCATTTAAAGCAGCCACCGATGGAAAACAAGTGGCGGTGTTGGTCCCGACTACGATTTTATCCATGCAACACTACCGCAGTTTCAAGGAGCGTTTGAAGGATTTTCCGGTAACTGTGGATTACATCAATCGCTTCAAATCGACCAAAGAAACAACCGATACCCTGAAGCAATTGAAAGATGGAAAGATCGATATTCTAATCGGAACTCATGCGATTGCTGCTGAACGGGTGAAATTCAAGGACCTCGGTTTGATGATTATCGATGAGGAACAAAAATTTGGTGTTTCTGTCAAAGATAAGTTGAAAACACTGCGTGCGACTGTCGATACGTTGACGTTAACCGCCACACCTATTCCGCGAACCTTGCAGTTTTCATTGATGGGCGCGAGAGACTTGAGCATCATCAATACACCACCACCGAACCGTCAGCCCGTACTGACAGAAATTATTCAGTTCAGTGAAGAGACTATTCGTGATGCGATTGCCTATGAGGTCAGTCGCGGTGGACAAGTATTTTTCGTACACAACCGTTTAGCTAACATTCGTGAAGTAGCTGGAATGATTAGTCGTTTGTGTCCGGGCGTACGTGTGGGAATTGGCCACGGACAAATGGATGGCAAACAGTTGGAAAAGATCATGATGGACTTCATCAACGGTGAATACGACGTGCTGTTGGCCACGACGATTATTGAATCCGGAATTGACATTTCCAATGCAAATACGATCATCATCAACAATGCGCACAACTTCGGAATGAGTGACTTGCACCAGTTGAGAGGTCGTGTGGGAAGATCGAATAAAAAAGGATTCTGTTACCTCATTGCGCCACCATTTAGTGTCTTGCCTAATGATTCCCGTAAACGATTAGAAGCACTTGTTCAGTTCTCCGATTTGGGATCTGGATTCAACATTGCCATGAAAGATTTGGACATCCGTGGAGCTGGTAACATGCTTGGTGGAGAGCAAAGCGGATTCATTTCGGAGATCGGATTTGAGATGTACCAAAAGATTTTGAATGAGGCCATCGATGAATTGCGTGAATCGGAATTCAAGGAACTGTTCCAGGATCGCACAACGGATTCACCATTGCATTTTGTAAAGGATTGCATCTTAGAAACCGATCTAGAAGTGCGTATTCCGGACGATTACGTCAATAATGTCGCAGAACGCTTGAGTTTGTACCAGGAAATGGATAACCTGAAAAACGAAGAAGAACTCACAACGTTTGCGACTCAGTTAATCGATCGTTTTGGACCGCTTCCTCGCCAAGTCAAAGAATTGATTGTTTCGTTCAAACTGCGATGGATGGCTGAAAAAATGGGATTGGAACGTCTCGTAATCAAATCTGGAAAAATGGTGGGTTACTTCCTGAGCGATCCGCAATCGACTTTCTACGAAACTGAGGTCTTCACGCAAGTGTTGAATCACATTCAACGCAACGCCCAAAATTGCAACCTTAGCGAAAAGAATGATCGCCTGCGTATTATCTTCTCCGATGTCAAACACATCAAAGATGCCTTTGAGCAAGTGAATCAGATTGTAAGTTTAGACGCTAGAACTGAGAACTGAGATTCTAGAATCTAAAATCTTTCGTCTAGTATCTTTCCATGCTCATT
Organism: Crocinitomicaceae bacterium; assembly: GCA_044375095.1. Lineage (GTDB taxonomy): Bacteria > Bacteroidota > Bacteroidia > Flavobacteriales_D > Crocinitomicaceae > M0103. Next base: position 22,976 of record JBILNH010000011.1, on the reverse strand, counting down.
GTTCCATGCTCCATTTTGAATTCCCTTCTCGAATCTAGCGTCTAGTATCTAGCGTCTCATTAGAAGTGTATACTTTCGCTAATTATAGGCGATACATGAATTTGTTTCAACGGATTTATCCTTACGTTTACGTGAACAAAACATCTGCTTATGAAAATCCTACCGCTATTTGGTGCGCTTACAGTTGCAACTTCCCTTTTCGGACAACAGGTCAATAGTGTTTGGCTCGACTTCAACAATGTCAAAGCAACGATTAGTGATGAGGGTGGATTTTTTAGCAATGTTGCAGCCGGCATTGCAGGATACGAAATCCCTAAAAACAGTGGGAAATCAACGATTTTTTCCGGTTCTTACTGGATAGGCGCAGAAGATCAATTCGGTCAATTACATGTAAGTGCTAAACGCTACAGTTGGGGAGGAACTGAAAGTTCGTTTCATTCAGGACCGATTGCCGAATCCATAGCCTATGGATCGATTACTTACAACAACCTATACCAAAACGCCATTTGGATGGTCTCAAAATACGAGATCGATGACCATATTGCCAATTACCAGTTAACAGGCTATGTTGTGCCATCCTCAATTGCCAATTGGCCAGGGAATGGCGATGTCAATCTCGGTGTAGCAAGTCAGTTAGCGCCATTCGTTGACCTAAACGGCAACGGACAATACGAACCATCACTTGGTGATTACCCGGAAATTCGTGGCGATCGAGCGGCTTACGTTATCATGAACGACGAATCGTACCAACCTGATGGTAACCAGTTGGGAATTGAGTTGCATGCTATGTTCTATCAATACGTAACAGGGGATTTTTGGAACGACGTTACGTTTTTAAATCTTCGGGCAATTAACCGATCGAATAATAACTATATCAATTACCGCCAAGCCTTGTATTTGGATTTTGACATAGGAAATTATACTGATGATTACATGGGTAGTAATCCGTACGCCGATCTGTTGTATGGGTATAATGGAGATGATAACGATGAAGCTGCAGGTGGTCAACAAGGATATGGAGCGAATCCACCTTGTCAAGGTGTGGTTGCGTTGTCGCACAATATCGCAAACGCGGGAGTTTTTAACAGTGGATTGGATGCGAATGGAGGAGACACTTTATTTTGGTTGCTGATGAATAACCAATGGGGAGACAGTTCGCTTTGGATGAACCCGGTTACTAATGATTGGACTAATGTTATTTTCCCGGACAATCCCAACTTGCCGAATGGCTGGAATGAATTGACTGCAGGAAATTCTCCCGGAGATCGCCGCGGACTGATTACGATCGGCGAGCCTAATTTACTGTCAGGTGCGAGTATCTGTTCGGATTACGCTTTCGTTTATGACCGCAGTGGTACAACGCGATTCGAAAACGTGCAGAATGTGTTCAATAAAGCGAGTACCATTAAGACGTTTTACAACGATTTTCTAACTTTTCCTTGTCATTCGCCTCAATTTAGTGGCGTCAAAGAACAACAACAATTAATCGATATTCAATTGTTTCCCAATCCAAATACCGGAAAATTTACCATCCAAACGGATCACCAAATGAAAAACGCAAGAATCGAAATTCGTTCATTGGACGGTACGTTGGTTTACCAGTCGCGCATTTCAACTACATTCACGCCAATTGAATTGAATGTTGCGGATGGAATGTATGTGGTTCATGTGGTTGCGGAAGATAGTGTAATCGCAAAAAAGGTAATTATAGGCACGGAAAAATAAGCGTCTCAATTCAAATTAAGCAGCATTGATTTTGAAGGGCTTTATGTGTTGAACTTCATCCTTTTTTCGGTGTTGTTCTTCCATAAGGTCAAAATCATCTTGCAAACCCAACCAAAATTTAGGTGTAGTTCCAAAAAAACGACTGAAGCGAATCGCTGTATCTGCTGTTATTCTTCGTTTACCTTTGATGATTTCTGCAATTCTTGTTTGCGGAATAAAGGTTTCTTTTGCTAACCGGTAGGCCGTAATTTCCATTGGAATAAGAAATTCTTCTTGCAAGATTTCGCCGGGATGTATATTGTTTAATTTTTCCATGAGTTACTATTTATGGTAATCGATGATTCGAACTTCGTACGCGTCATTGTTTAGCCATTGGAAAATTATGCGCCATTGGTCATTAATTCGGATACTGTAGTATTCAAGTTTTAATCCTTTTAATTTTTGCATTTTATTCGCCGGAGGTATTCGTAGATCGTCAATGTCCTGGGCGTTATTAATCATTCTCAATTTTCTCAATGCAACCTGCTGAATTTCATTTGGCAGCTTTTTAGCAAGGTTTCCAGACCAAATTTTTGCTGTTTGCTTATCACCAAAAGTTTTTATCATTAGTTACGCGATATGATACTAACGCCAAAGATAAGTAATTGAAATCATTTTCTATAATCTCAGTTCGACTATTCAACGAAATATGAGTTTTCAAGTCTAGAATTCAACACTTTCCACTTTCATGTGTACCTTTGGTTCATGTCCCAACCGCATAAAGCTATTGTTTCGGTTACCAACGATTTACTTACAGATAATCGGGTGGACAAAGTCTGTCGTTTTTTAGTGGATCAAGGCTATTCTGTCACGTTGGTTGGGCGACAAGTAAAAAACAGTTTACCACTTCCAGATCGACCATACGTTACCAAACGGTTTCGGTTGACTGCAGAAAGGGGCCCCTTGTTTTATGCCAGCTACAATTTCCGTCTGTTCATCTACCTTCTATTTCACCGGTCAGCGCTGTTGGTTAGTAACGATTTGGATACGCTCCTTGCCAATTTCCTAGCCAGTAAGTTCAAGCGAAATTGTCGATTGGTTTACGATTCACATGAATACTTTACCGAAGTTCCCGAATTGATTCACCGTCCTAAAGTCCAACGCATCTGGGAAAAGATCGAGGGTTGGATTTTTCCAAAATTGACAACGATTTACACCGTAAATGGATCAATAGCTCAGCTTTACGCGAAAAAATACAACAAATCACTAGAAATCGTTCGAAATGTTTCACCGCTTTGGAAGCCGAACGAAATCCCTTCAAAAGCGCAATTGGGCATACCAACAGATCGCACCGTTTTCATTATCCAAGGCGCGGGGATAAATATCGATCGCGGAGCGGAAGAAGCTGTCGAAGCGATGACGGATCTTGCTGATGCCGTTTTATTGATTGTTGGCGATGGCGATGTCGTTCCTCAGTTGAAGCAACGTGTTCGGGAGTTAAAAATTGAAGATTGTGTGTTGTTTTACGGGAAACGACCGTACCATGAAATGATGGCGTTTACGTTTCATGCTGATGTTGGGTTAACCTTGGACAAACCTAACAATACGAATTACCGTTTTTCGTTACCAAACAAAGTGTTTGATTATATGCACGCGCAAACAGCGATCATTGCAACTGATTTGGTTGAAATCCGAAAGTTAGTTGACCGCTATCAATTGGGTTGGGTACTTACTGAATTTACCACAGAATCTTTGCGCAAGGTTATGCAGCAAGCAATTGCAGAGCCTCAAGTCGTAGAGGATTTCAAACGCCATGCGAAAGAAGCTGCATTAGTAGAAAACTGGGAAAAAGAACGTGAAATATTGGCTAAAATTTATCCTAAAGTACATGCGTAATCAATTACATATCGTGTGTTTGGATGTGCCATTTCCTGCTGATTACGGCGGGGCAATTGATATGTTTTACCGCATTCAGGTCTTACATGAATTGGGACTAGAATTGACTTTACACGTGTTTCATTACGGCAGGGAAAAGCAATCTGAGCTGGAAAAATACGGCAAGGTCATCTACTATGAACGCAAACGTTCGTTTTGGCACTTGTTCTCTAAGCGACCGTTTATTGTGCAATCGCGCATTTCAGTTGAACTACTTTCGAATTTACGGAAAGATGATGCGCCCATACTTTTTGAAGGCATCCATACCATTTGGCCGTTGGAAATGACAGATATTCAACAGCGGATGACATTGGTGCGCATGCATAACCTGGAAGATGAATATTATCGAGGATTACGAAAGCAAGCCAAATGGTTCCAAAAACTGTACTTTGAGCAAGAACGGGTTAAGTTAACGCGTTACGCAAAACAATTGAAATGGGCAACACACATTTTGGCGATCAAACCGAGCGATGCTCAAACGCTCAAATCCGTTAACGCTTCCGTTCATGTATTGCCTGCTTCCATTCCTTCCTTGAATAATAGTTTCACATCTGTTGAACCGTACGCACTTTTCCATGGAAATTTATCTGTTGCTGAAAATGAACAAGCAGCGATGTGGATCATTCAACAAGTGAAAGGTATAATAAGCGATACGTTTCCATTGCGCATAGCCGGAAAAAATCCATCCAAACGCCTTCAGCAGTTGTGTATAAAGCATAACGTCGACCTTGTTGCCAATCCTTCAAAATCAGAGCTGGATGAGTTGGTTAATCGCGCACAGATTCACTTGTTATATACTGAAGTTTCATCTGGAATTAAACTCAAATTAATCAACTGTCTGGCCAGTTCAGGTCAGGTTTTAGTCAATGAGAATATGGTTGGTGGGACGGGTTTGGAAGGATTATGTACCATTGCTACAGACGCCAAATCATTTAAGCTTCACTTCATTGGCTTGCAGAATGTCCCGCTTACGCGAGAAGCGTTCAATGAACGACAAGGCATCCTCGAAAAACACTTTTCGACGCGAAAAAATTGTCAGCTCATTCTGGAATTAATCAATCCCTGAAGCTATTTTTTGATCAAAACCGTGTGTAGGGAATTTCCAGTTGGCATGGTACACGTCACATAGTAACTTCCAGCGGATAAATCTGAGATTTCAATTGTAGACTGAGCAGTAACTTGTTGTTCGTGGATTAAACGTCCTGAAAAATCCCATATAGCCAATCGTGCGGTTTCTGTCGAGATATCAACTGTAAATTTTTCTTCGGATGGATTCGGATAAACCAAGAAAGAACCAGCTGAATGTTCCTCAATTCCCATTCCTTCGCAGGTGAAACACACTTCATACAATTGAGTTGAGGGAGAAGATAGCACGACATTCGTGAACGTCCCTTCGATGTTATATGAATTGCTACCAGTTGAAGTAAATGTAAATGATGGCCCAGTAAAAGATGTGGGCGGATTGCCACCAGAAAACACAACCGTTCCGTCTACAGCCATTCCGACCGGATTTGAAATACCCATTTCTAATTGATAATTCGAACAATCAAAAAATTGTGCATTGATGCCGATGTTCCCCGAAAAGGTAAGCGTGTCGCCACTTATCGTTTGATACACGTCGTTTTCATCAATTTTAATGTAGTTCAAACCGCCTGTAGTAATAAATGCTGATCCGGTTGGAAACACCACATCGTCTGTGGTAACAAAATCAAGGTATTGATCCGTGTAGAAGGTTAGATCCATACATTCTGTTTGTGCAGAGATGATAGATGTAATAAACAATAAGCAAAGTGAAACAATTTTCTTTTTCATAGTATTATTCTTTTTCAATGGCGTTATCACGGAATGCAGACGGAACGAGATCAGGTATAATTTTAAGCACTAATGGGAGGAGTACAGCTCCGCCAGGCAACATAAAAATGGCAAGTGATGGCATAGAGCGCACGATATCCTTAAACTGCGTTTTAACTAGTTCTTTTTCTTCTTTCGTTAATTCTGTTGAGGTTGATTTACGAATTAATGCAACTAAATCTTTGCTTTGCTTTAATTCTGTAGCTAGCTTATCCTTGTTTCGACCGAGAATTTTAATCCACCGTTTCGATAAGCTACCGTACATTTTCTCCATTGATGAGGATCGACTCAAAAAAGGAAGTTTATCGTAGTTGTTGATGACAAACTGTTCAGTTAATGCAAGCGATTCATTTAAGTCGTTATCGGTTAATTCAAGGTAACGACATAGGTCTTTCAAAAAGGCTTTTTCTTCTAAACCAGCTTCGTGATTTGAAAAGATGACGAAGGTAGAAAGATCAACTAAAAATCTTTTGAGCATCCAGTTCGTAGATGTTTTATCAGTAAAATCCTCAAATCCTGCTCCTTGTTCGTAACGGGAGATGGCTAATTCACGTTGGGTATCAGACAAATTGGCTGATGCTAAGAACACCTCAAATAAGTCGCTTTCACTTTTGTTTAGTGTTCCATCGGAATGTGCAGCTAGTGTGATCGCCGTTAACGCGTTCATTGCCAATTCATCGTATTGATAAAATGTTTCTTTTTCTTTTGATTGTAAGTATTCGAAAAAAAGAATGACATCAAGGTAAATGAAAAAATTATTCAGGTAATTTACCCAAAGTTGATTCTCGAGGTAATTCACCTCCATGTCAACGCGTTTTTCAAGTATCGACTCCAGTTGTTCTTCTCTCGTTTCTTTCATAAAAAACTTCATCAGTTTTTTGATCGAAGACGAGCTGTGTTGACCATAAAAATGGTGCAATTCTTCTAAAAATTGATTGGAGTTAAATGGCGCATCGTTGTGGTGGGACTGATAAACAAACAGATGTGATTCAAACAGCAGCAGTTTTAGTTTTTCTTCCGTTGTCCATTGACTATCGTCCAATTCTTTTGCAAACTGCATACGGGATGGATAACCAAAGAAAATCCCTGTTCTACCTAAAGCGATGTGAATAAAGGCATCGAGTTGGTGATGCGAAGATCGATCAACCTCTAGTTTGATTTGACCCTTTCGAACCAACTCCATGTATTTGTTGATCCACCCTTTCGAACCCGGAAGCAATGTTGTCATATAACTTACAAAATTAGATCAATTTTGCTTAGCGGAACATATTTACATGTCCTGTTTCTATGATATGTTCATCAACATTACGCAACTTGAATTTGATGCGCCAGGTGTACGTTCCCGATTGAACATAAGCGCCATTTTTACTTGTTCCGTCCCAACCAATTGTTGGATCGTTCGATTCAAAAACGACTTCTCCCCACCTATTGTATATGGTCAGATTAAAATTGTATGGGTCAAAACCTGTGGTAAATATGGGTTGGAAGGTCTGGTTGAACTCATTTCCATCCGGCGTAAATGCATTCGGGATGTAATAAATCAAGGATTCAATCACAGAAACATCAAGACAAGCAGTATCTGAACAACCATTTATTGTATTGGCAATCAAACACACTGTATATTCACCAGCTTCAGTTGGATAAATGTGCACGGGATTAGCAGCAGTGCTCCCATTCATATCCCCAAACGCCCAGCTGTAACTATCCGCATTTGAACTCCCGTTGAAAAACTCGAATTCGGTATCCAATATATCCGCTTGCTGAGGAAATGTGCTAAATGACGCAACCGGATTATCATAAGCCGCAATCAGGTTTGGATAACTTTGTGTGAACGAACACCCGTTTGCAGTGGCAGTTAAGGATACTGTAAAGTTTCCACCGTTAACATAGCTCACTGAATCGGCATATATTGCCGAACTTGATGTGCCGTTTCCAAAACTCCAACTGTAACTTGTTGAAGGATTAGGATTAGTATTTACAAAAACAACATTCAACGGAACACATCCTTCAGTGATACTAGCCGTGAAATTTGCAGATGGAATAGGATTAACCGTTAATGTGACTTGCCCAGTAGCTGCAGGTGTTGTACATCCATCTGTAAGCGTTACAGTATATGTTGTTGTTGTTGAAGGACTTAATACAACAGATGTTCCTGTTCCAACTACATTACCGCTTGGATCTGTCCAAGTGTATGTTAAATTGCCGTCACCTCCGTTACCTGTGGCGCTAACGGTTGCACTTTGACCATCACAAAATGTGGTGGATCCTGCTGCTGCAACTGTTAAGGCAGGTAACACTTCAATGGTTGTCGTTGCATTGTCTGGACAAGGACCATTGGTTACATAAGAAATTGTGTGTATTCCCGTACCTGCTATGCTTGAATTGAATTCACCCGTAGACGGATTAATAATTCCTGGTCCAGACCAAATACCACCTCCAGTTATAGCGTTCATTGTAACAAGAGGAGCACCTAAACATTGCGTAGTAACGGGAGTAATAGAAGCATCATCTAAAGCATTTACAACAATGGTTGTTGTTTCTGTATCACCACAAGTTCCGGGAATTGAATATGTAATTACATGCGTTCCAGGGCCCGCTGTAGATGGATCAAAAATGCCAGTCGTTGTATTTGTAATTCCTGTTCCGCTCCAAACGCCTCCCAGATCAGCTGCCGTTAATGTTAACGGAGCAATGGAAGCACAAAATGGTCCAGCAGGAGTGATAGCCGCATCGTAACTTTCATTTACCACTATAGTAGTTGTTTCCACATCGCCACATTGTCCGCTGATAGTATATGTAATCACATGTGAGCCAGGAGTTGCAACCAATGGATCAAATGTGCCATTTGTTGCATTAGTGATGCCGGTACCACTCCATACGCCATTTGGATCAACAGCCGTCAACGTAACTGATGGATCTATTTCGCAAAACGGCCCTACAGGTGTAATTGTCGCATTCGCATCTTGAATGACAGTTATAGTAGTTGTTTGTGTGTCCCCACAGGTTCCAGCTATACTATAGGTTATTGTATGTGTTCCTGCACCCGCTATGGCTGGATCAAAGTTACCAGTACTGGTATTGGTAATACCATTTCCACTCCATACGCCTCCTGTATTTGCGCCTACCAAGAGCGTTGACGTGGATGACACACAAAACGGTCCTGCAGGAGTAATCGTGGCATTTGATGATGGATTGACAACGATTGTTGTGGTTCCTGTATTTCCGCAGATCCCCCCAACCGTGTAAGTAATTGTATGTGTTCCTGGACCTGCTACAGTTGGATTAAAAACTCCTGTCGTTGCGTTTGTAATTCCTGTGCCACTCCATGTCCCTCCTGCCGTTGCGGCTGTTAGCGTTACAGCTGTAGCTGTTTGACAGAAAGGTCCGACAGGCGTAATTGATGCATTCGCTTGAGGAAGCACAGTAACTGTTGTTGTCGATGATCCACCGCAGGCACCAGCAATGGTATAAGTGATTGTATGTGATCCTGCTCCGGCGGTGGCTGGATTGAATGTTCCTGTAGCAGCGTTCGTAATTCCTGGACCACTCCATGTACCTCCAGATGTAGCGGCGGCTAACGTAATTGGAGTTCCCGTCACGCATTGATTAGCAACCGCAGTAATTGTGGTATTGGCAGTAGTAGAACCACTTGTTACAGTCACCGTTCCTGATGCCACACATCCTGTTGCATCAGTTACAGTTACAGAATATGTTCCTGCACACAGTCCTGTTGCCGTTTGTGTTATTTGATTTCCTGCTGCGGCATTCCATTGGTACGTGTAAGGACCAACACCACCGGTTCCAACTGTTGCAGTTGCTGTTCCGTTACAATTACCCGAACATGTTTCAGGGGTCGAGGTCATAGTTGGCGGTGTACAGCAACTCGATTGACAGGTGTAACTTATTCTAACATTTGGAACACGAGGGGTAAAATTCGCGCCAAAGTTGGCTGCCTTACCTGTTCCTTGGTTAATACGTAAGTCAGCATTTTGCGCTGCAACGGCTCCCACCGCAGTTCCGTTAGAGTAGTTGCAGTTAGGTGGGTTACTCGCTGCAACAGTTATGTAAAATGCATTGATTTGCCCGGGACAAAGTAGTCTACTGAAAGTTATAGGGATATTTACATTGACACCACCCGTTGCAACCCAACCATTTGCGGTTCCTAAAAGCGTCCATGCAGCTGCGTTTCCTGTGAATCCAACGTGTGTACCAGCCTTCCAATAGATGCTTATGGAATATGTTCCATTGTCATAATCGGCTGCCAACTGTGTCATGTTAATGCTGTTCGTTCCTATGGCTTGAACATCGAACATGATTCCACTTTGTCCGTTATTCGTTACTGTTGGTGTAGATAATGGTGACCCACATTGCCCAAAAACAGTTGTTTTTGTAATCAGTATACATGTGGAAAGTAGTAGTAGTTTAACGAATTGAATCATTTCTTTTGAGTTAATCGTTCAATCTCTTCTTCAATTGATTCCTGAGAGGAGATGATGGTAAACGTTGAGGTAGCCAGATCAAAAGATGCTTCTGAGACACCATTAATTGTCAGTACTAATTTTATAAATGCATCAATTTCTTCGGTCGATGAGCGAATAGCTTGTTCGTCACTATATGATGTCATTGATTGACTATTCGTTTTGAATGTATGTGCGTAAACCTGCTGATCAACTTGATGCACAGCCACTTTTTTCACTTCTGGTAACTGTTGCGAATAAGTTGAATAGGAAGTAAAAAGTACACAAGAAAAAACAACAACCTTAACCGTAGAAAAAAGACGCATATTGAATAGTTTCTTTAAAGACGCCTCAATCTACTAAAAGTTGTCCAAATCACCGCGCTGTTTTTTTGTATCGTCCTATTCTTCGAACGAAGTCAGTCTCAGAATGAATTAAATAAAAGGCGTGTTAAAAATGGTCAATACCAATTTATCGTCGAGGTTAGAGTGAATAAACCAATCCACCATGGAAATTGGTAATTCCGTATCCAATTTCACCATAAACACCTAAGTTGTTTTTAAAGTAATATCGAATACCTGCAAATATACCTGGTTCAGGGAAAAAGGCTGATGCTGACCCAGCGTGAACAACACCCGTCAAGCCTGCATAAATATCTGTTTTGTCAATAGACAAGTCGAAGTGGTAAGCCCCTCTTAACGCAAACGAGAATCGGAACCCATTGTTCGGGTTTAAGGTATTCGTAACAACCGTATTGGCGTAGCGATTTTCGTAAAAAAGCCGATGTTGCCACCAATACCAATCCTTCCAATACCTAGTTTCTCAGTTAATCCATACTCGTATCCACCCACGAATCCTGCCGTTAAAAACCCACGACTCCACGGACTAAATCCTAGTCCACCAGTAATAAAATGATCACCTTTATTAAAGTGTTGCGCGTGTGTTGCGCCCACTGATAAAAGACAGAAAATAAGTGCCAGTTTTTTCATATTGATTAACATTTTGAACCTTTTAACAAAGTTAATGGATCAAAGTTTACCGGCAACAACAAAGACTTTTCGTTTGGTAAATAGTAAACCACCGTCAAGAGCGAATGCCTCAAATACACAAAAATAGGAACCAATTGATGCTTTTACTTGATCACTTGTCGTTCCGTCCCATGTGAAAGTACCTTCGCTTCCCAACAACTCATTCGAAAACAATACTTTAACTTCTCTTCCTCTGTCGTCGTAAATGGTAAATGTTCCTAATAAACCAGGCTCACTTAATTGATAATTTACCTGAAGAACGTCTTCATACCCATCGGCATCAGGTGAAATGGTTTGACTTGTAAATGAAAAATCACCGTTCATAAGTGCAGGCATATACTGTGAGTTTTTCCCTCCGGGCGTTGCAAATCCAATTGCTTGCGCAGCAGAATGCCAGTTGAATGATGAGGTTGAAGAACCTTTTGGATCGATACGTTCTAGAGAAACACCGTCCGTATCATCCAGTAACTTGAAATGCCAATCGTCAGTGTAAGACACATTGTCCATCACTTGGTTGTTGTAAATAAGGTAAACGGTACTGGAATCAACGTTGTAACTTGGGGTTTCACAGTAAACAAATGTACCTTCAATGGCAAAAGGATAGTTTTGTTTCACAAAAACAGAGTCCTTACCTAGAACAGCATATTCGCCTGGCTTCAAATAAAAATGATCAGAGACTGTTTTGAGATTCGCAATCGTATCATCGTCATAATTGGCGAGCTGCCAGTTTTGAAGGTCAATGAGTTTTGTTGATGTATTGATAAGCTCGATCCAATCAGAACCATTGGTCAATGGATCAAAAAGAATCTCGTTAATTTTAATATCGCCAAGAACAGGGACATCAGGTAAAGCAAAATTACTCGACAGATTGGTTTGATTCATCCAGCAATCGGCAATAAATTCCATTTCCAAGAGGTATTGCTTGCTTGGCTCTAAGTTTTGCGCAAACTGAAGTGTTACCATAGTTGGGTGTGGTCCAGAAATATATACTGCTTGAACGCTAATAAATGGGGACACCAAGTAGTTCGCATTCGCCAAATAGGTTGAATCCATTCCCTCTGAAAAGTATATTTCTAGAAAATTTGGGGCTAACGGTACAAGTTGGACAACCGATGGAGAAATAGTGTCGGCGGAATTATCATAGACACTGTTTATCATTCCTGGTGTACCTCCGATTAATGCGTTCGTTGCTTTCCAATTGTCATCGTCCGAGCAAGGGTCATTCGGATTGATCAATTCAATGGAATATCCACCATCCTCTTTTGTTGGGTCTTTGTACCATTCGTCCGTGTAGGTTAAACGGTCGAGTTCAATTCCAGCAGCATTTTGCAGAATTATTGCATCACCTGAATTATTCAAACTAGGAAAACTCGTTACTGGTAAAGCAACTGTCATCGTGAAGGTATCGACATTAGATGAGGGGCATAAAATACGGTACTCACCTGGATATAACCAGCCGTTTTGAATAGTTCCGAATGAGGAGGCGTCACCAATTTTCCAACCGGTCAGGTCAAAATATTTTGTGCTTTTATTGTATAATTCGATGAATTCTACTTCTGGTATTCCAACTGAAGGGGAAGGGTCGCACATGAACTCATTGATGATCACATCACCGGGCAATGCGTTTTCTGCAACTAAAAAAGAAAAGTTAACGGATTGACTACCAGAGTTATTTCCGTTTAAATCTGAAATACCGTTCGTCGTTAATTCGTAGGTTGTACCATTTATCAACCCGGGAGGCCACAAGAGAAGATGTATTAAGGCAGGATTTACAGCATCTAATTGCGCAGATTGAACCGTTATCGATGGATTGAACACGTAATTTACCAAAGTTTGAACGGAGTTGTTTTCGAGTGGTTCATTAAACAATACATCCAGTGATAGAGCTGATGTGGCTGTTGCAGAAATCAACTGTGGCGGTGTGACATCCATGATGATCGGGCCTAAATAAATGTCATCGAAAAAATGTTTTTGAAAGAAACTAGCGGTAGATTGAGTTATAGAAATTCCAAAAAACGAACTTGTACTAATGGATGCATCGTTGACAACACCCTCTTGAAAATAGGCATTTCCGGTTCCTGAAATGTCTCTTTCTAATGTCCAATCACCGTTGAGATTTCTAGTCACTTTTATTTTCAACTGGTTGGTGGAATTATTCAGTAAACCATCTGCTCCGTCGATGATTTTTGTCGCTGCCCCACTCACTTTTTTATACAATGACACTTCATCGGTTGTTCCACCTAGTCGGACGAAATAACCAGATATTGAGCTACTTAATAAATTGCCTTGATCGGAAGTTAAGTAGATATCTATATAATTTGCACTTGAAGTATTGAATTGCAATTGTGTGTAAAATTCCCATTGTCCTTCGCTAGCTTGCGTTGATGGTGTTGACAGGTAAAATGTACTGTTTATTTGCGTTTTATTGGATCTGAGCCGTTTATTTCCAGCTACATCAACAACCGTAAAAACAGAATCATCCCCGGCCCATGTTGGATTCAAATTGAAATTCCCATCTGAAAAATCATCTGTCAACTGACCGTAGACAGTTGAAAAAAAGATGCAGGATAGCAGGATTAAAAAGTGTTTCATCGCTTATTTACGTCTCTAAATATACTAATTTTGACCGTCGATTATCAATTAAATACGCGTATGAAAGTAGCAGTTGTAGGTGCAACAGGAATGGTAGGAAATGTTATGCTTCAAGTCTTAAAAGAAAAGCACTTTCCATTAACTGAATTACTTCCTGTTGCCTCAGAACGTTCGGTTGGTCAACAAATTGAATTCAATGGCAAACATTATACAGTAGTAAGTTTGGAACAAGCTGTTGCACAACGACCAGACATCGCTATTTTTTCAGCAGGTGGAGAAACGTCTCTTGAATGGGCACCGAAGTTTGCTGAAGTGGGCACGACAGTTATAGATAATTCGTCTGCTTGGCGAATGGATCCGACGAAAAAATTGGTTGTTCCTGAAATCAATGGACATTTACTTACACCTGAAGATAAAATTATCGCCAATCCAAATTGCAGTACCATTCAATTGGTATTGACATTGTTCCCCCTCCATGAAGTATATGGTGTAAAACGCGTGGTTGTCTCCACGTATCAATCCATAACCGGAACGGGGGTACGTGCGGTTCAACAACTAGAAAATGAGCGAAATGGAGTAGATGGTGAGATGGCTTACCGGTATCCGATCGATAAAAACTGTATTCCACAATGCGATGATTTTCTCGATAATGGGTACACAAAGGAAGAGATGAAATTGACCAATGAGACAAAGAAAATTCTGGATCCTACCATCCATGTAACAGCAACTGCTGTCCGCGTGCCTGTTGTTGGAGGACATTCTGAATCGGTTAATATTGAATTTGAACGGGAGATTGAACTCACAGAAGTTCGTCGATTACTTGCTGCTCAATCGGGGATTACATTACAGGATGACAGTATGAATTTTCAGTATCCCATGCCGCGATTTTCGGAAGGAAAAGACGCAGTTTTTGTCGGGCGATTGCGCATTGATGAGTCGCAACCCAACACCTTGAATGCATGGATTGTTGCCGATAACCTTCGAAAAGGTGCGGCCACGAATGCGGTTCAGATAGCCCAATTACTCGTGGACAAAGGATTTATTCAAGGCTAATTTTCTAACGAAAAAGGCAAAAAAAAGGGCTACCGTTAAGATAGCCCTTTTCTATACTCGTTCAGTATATTAGTTTTTGGTAACTGTACAATCTGTTTTGTACGTGTAAACGTCACCATCAGAATCAGTGGAGGTACCTTCATACGATACGCAATCCAATGAATTAGAAACAGTTCTTTTCGAAACATCCTCTAATACTACGTTTGTTGTATATGGATCATCTGCCTCTCCATTATATGCTGAAGTATTTGTGCACTCACAAGTGTAGTCTTTAGTACATGAAGCCAAGGCTAATGTAACAAGGGAAAATAACATTACTTTTTTCATGGTTCTTCTTATTTTGAAATGGTACATTCGTTTCTATTTGTGTAGGTAACAGTCTCATAAATAGGCTGGAAAAATTCATCATATCCAACGAATTCATCTGGAACTACTTCTGATGATTCAGTAGTGTAACATTCCAACTCATCCTGCACAAATTTCTTTGTAACACCAGTTACAGTAATGGAAGAATTGCTTACATCAACTTCATTCAAGCTTGCTGAGGTAGCTGATTGGGTTTCTGTGCAATCGCACGTGTAGTCTTTTTTACAAGAAAACAACACAAAGCTGCATGCAACTAATGGTAATAAAACTTTTTTCATCTTTAGTATTTAAAAATTTAGGTAAACATATGAAGATTTTTCGTAGCGAATATTAGTTGAAAATGAATATTCTTTTAATTCACTGTTTTTTTTAACGCAAATACCCAAAACGTTTTTTTAACAAAGATTCGCGGTAATCATCAAGGAGTTCACTCACACCACCTTCGGTCATTTTTGTGACCAAGGAGCTTGTTCCTTTTTGCTGTTTAAAGTCGAATTCGGTTTTAAATAAAGGGACAATGGACAGAAAACCAATACTTTTTCCTGCTTCTTGAACTTTGGATAGTACGTCATTAACCATCAAGGGCTTCATAAGCATGAGGTATTCTTGTTTCATCGTTGACGACAACGGTTGACATTGAAAGGTGTGTCCGTGGCCGAACCATGCGTCTTTATCTAACAAGTGTCGAACCAGCTTATTTAACCAATGAAATATCCAATTTGTGTTTGGATTGGATAAACTTGAAAGATCCCAGTATTCAGGCAAGGCCCAATAAAGTTCTATTTGATCAAACTCAATGGACTGTTCAGGAAGTTTCATTTTTTTCTGAGAAAGTCCGTCCGTCATAATAAGAGTCACCGGACGTTTCCCTTCTATTTTAATCTTCAGAAGGGGTACTGAAACTTCAGGATGTTGAAACGACTCAGCAGTTATGTGTTGCTTTAGAAAGTACTCAAGTAATTCCGACATGAATTTTTCGAATTACTTTTTCTTGCTCCACTCTTCAATGGATGCATTGTTCATTTTCACGTAATTATCATCACCATCTTTAGTTGCCGCTTCTACCGATAATTTTGCACTTGAAATCGCACCTTTGAAATCCCCCAACTCAGCTTGAATCTGCGCTTTCATACGCATAATCCAATAAGCTTCCGGTCGCATATCTGCTGCTTTACTGCACCATTCGAGCGCTTTTTTAAAGTCTTTCTTTTCTTTAAAGTAAAATTCTGCTGCAGCGTAATAATCACCAGCAGATGGACCAGCCATAGCCTTGTCAATACTTGCAGACATCTTTTGAGCTGTAGGAACAGCAAAGTTTACCGTGGCTTTTGTTTGGTCCCACGTAAAAGTTAAGTCTGCTGATTTGGTTGTTGGATTATCAATTGCGATTGTAAATGTTTCCGTTACATCATTTAATGCTTTTACGGTTGCAGTTGTTTTTAAGGCCACTTTAGATTCTTCCCATTTCTCAGGCAATCCCCAGTTTGTTGTCTCTGTGTAAAAGTAGATTTCCCATGAAGTTTTACCGGGCTTAGTGAAAATGGCATACGTCCCTTTCGGCAACGTATCTTTTCCAAAAATGAGTGGATCGATCGTCGTAATTTTTGCGTTTTCGTTTGCGCCTGTTCGCCAGATTTCATCGAAAGGAACAACATCTCCAAAAATGATACGGTTATTTTTCGAAGGACGGTAATACTCCACCTTCACATCCGTCAACCCGACTTTTTGTTCAACTTTAGCTGACGGACTAGCCATTGGTCGTTGGATTTGTGCGTTAAGTCCCAAAGTGACAAAACATACAAGAGAAAATACAATTGATTTCATGAGTTTTTTGATTTGTAGTAAAAGTAACAAAATCAGTGGTGATCTGTTCATTGTTGACTTGAAGTATAGACTTTTAACTGTTGCCAGAATTCACCTGACGATAGCACGCAACCTTGTTCTATGAGTTGATGAATTTCTAGTTCACGTTCTTTAGTGTTCTTGCGTGATGAGGTGTAAAATGTAATGGAATCCAGTTGCTTAACTAATGCGTCATGAATGCTGTCTGGATTAGATAAATCAACTGATGTATCTGGTTTGCGTTGTAAGACAATCAACTCAGTGGAATCACTCATACACCTAAAAACCATGCACGTTTGAGCAGATCGGTGCTCTAAGTATTCCAGTTTTTCGTACACTTTTTGAAGCACAGTATCGCTAAAGACTTCGACTAATTCACTGGCTCTTTCGGGTTTTTCTCTGTTTATTTTTTCCCATTCTTCGCCATGAACTCCGGTCACGATGAGGAAGTGTTTTAATTCTTCTTCCAACGGGATTAATTCTTCCTTGGTTAATCGTCTGTATTTCATTAGGCAAAAATAGTGGATTACTTCATTTTGAACTGTATCCCATGTGCGTTCACGATCTTTTGAAAATCTTATTTTTGTATTATGACAAGGAAAAAAGGAATTGCCATTTTAGGTTCAACTGGATCGATTGGTACGCAAGCGTTAGACGTCATTGAAGCGTATCCGGAGTATTTTTCGTTAGAAGTAATTACTGCAGGAAAGAACGCTGAACTTTTGATAGAGCAGGCAAAAAAGTACCAACCAAATACGGTTGTAATTACCGAAGAGTCACTGTATCAGCAAGTAAAGGATGCATTATGGCAAGAAGACATCCATGTTTATTCGGGAAGTGAGTCGCTTTGTCAGGTGGTTGAATCGGCAGAGGTTGACACGGTTTTAACCGCTTTAGTTGGTTACGCTGGATTAAAGCCAACGTTGCGAGCAATTGAAGCAGGAAAAACCATTGCCCTTGCGAACAAAGAAACGTTAGTGGTCGCAGGAGAATTAGTCACACGATTGGCGCGTGAAAAAGGAGTGAATATTTATCCGGTTGATTCCGAACATTCAGCTATTTTTCAATGCTTAGTAGGCGAATTTCACAATCTGATTGAGAAAATTTACCTTACAGCATCAGGCGGCCCATTTCGTGGATGGAGTTTAGATCAGTTGCAATCGGTGAAGCGAGAACAAGCGCTTAAACATCCCAATTGGTCAATGGGGGCGAAAATCACCATTGATTCAGCAACATTAATGAACAAAGGTCTTGAGGTAATTGAAGCAAAATGGTTGTTTAACCTGAAACCCGATCAAATCGATGTCATTGTTCACCCGCAGTCCATTGTGCACTCCATCGTACAGTTCGAAGATGGAAGCATGAAGGCGCAGATGGGATTGCCAGATATGAAACTACCGATTCAGTTTGCTTTGACTTATCCGGATCGTTTTACCACTTCATTTCCAAGGTTTGATTTCTTGAATTATCCCTCTTTAACCTTCGAACAGCCAGACAGAAAGGTATTTAAAAACCTCGATCTAGCATACGAAGCTATGCTTCTTGGAGGAACAGCAGCTTGTGCGTTGAATGCGGCGAATGAAGTGGTTGTAGAAGCATTCTTGAATGAACAGATACCTTTTCTTTCAATAGCTGATATTAACGAAGAGACCATTCGCACAATACCATCTGTAATAAACCCTGTTTACGAGGATTTTGTGGAAACCGACAGAGTTGCTAGAGAGGCAGCATCTCTTTTGGTATCCAAATGGAAATAAAGTAAAAGTGCTATTTCGTTGATAATAATTGGGTGATTACGCTTTTATCATTGCCACAGTAATTTGTGAGTAAGTGAGTTAAAAGAAAATCCCTGTATTTCTCCTGTGATATTTTAGGTATATAAATGAACCCCCTTCCCACAGCTTTGTGTCGGACAAATTTTTTACGTTCAAGAATACGCACGATGGTAGAAGTGGTATTGTATGCAGGTTTCGGGTTAGCATACAATTCTTGAATTTCTTTCACAGCAGCGTTACCTAATTTCCACAATTTCAACATCACCTGCTCTTCAGCGGGAGTTAAGCGTTCCATAGTGTATAGTTTTAGAGAAGTGAAGTTACGAAAAAAACAACACGAACGACATTACCCCCTATTATTCAAGGTGTTATAGATTTAACTTTTTCTTTAAATCTTGTGAAACACCACCTTTGTGAAGGTAAATATTGATCGTTTTCCACTTGAAATAGGCTTCTGAAACGTACAAATACCCTTTAGGATAATTTCCAGTTCCCCATGAATTTTTCACAAGAAAGTAGCGAGTTCCTTTTTGATCTGTATATAAACCGACAATGTGCATGCCGTGATCGTCAGTTGTCGTTTTTCCATCGTAACCTTCTTGGCGAACTTCAGGCGTAATAGTCATTTCTGTTTGCGGAGATAGAAACGCATTTGATGATTTGTCCGCACCCGCGTCAGAGAAGTTTTTATTGTCACGGCCTTTCACTTCAATGGTACTTGGATCTTCCGGGGCAATTGCAATACCATTTCTAAAACTGAATCCTTTTTCGGAAACATCAGCTCCCCAGGCTACTGTGTAGCCGTTTTTAAGTGCGTATTCACAGGCATCAACTAAATCAGTTAACCCAACATTGTAACTCTTTCCCCAAGCCCAATTGTCAGGAATAGCCAATTCACATTGTTTATACATGTCGTGATTTGTAAAAGAGGTTAAGGAGATATAGTCATCCATTTTCAATCCCAATTCATTCGCATAAGTTTTCGGCGTATATTTCTTCCCTTTCCATTCAAAAGAGGAAGGATCAGGCCCTAAATAAGCGTCTAAAATTCCAGAAAGGGCTTTTTTCCATGTTGTTGATATTCCAGATCCTTTTTGAACATGCGATAAAACACCATCCATTGCACCGGTTAAAAGAGCTGACAGTTCACTGTGGTCATGGGAATCGCTTCCATAATTTAATCCATTGTAAACGCCTTCAGGTACTATACCAAATTGATTGATTACGAATGGGATATCGTGAAATGCACCACCCTCACCAAAATTCGTTTTCCCATCCATTCGGATGTACTTATCAGCTTTTGACTCATATGCTTTACGTACAACGTACATTTCAGAGAGCGCATCTGGATTTTTGACACCTTTTCGAATCAACTCTGATTCAAAGAAAGAAAGCGCTGAAAAGGACCAACATGTACCTGTCATTCCTTGACTTTGAACAGGGGTAGCATCTAAATGAACAATTTTTTTAAACGCATAATCACTGTTTTCCGTATTCTTGTAGGTTTCATTCTGACCAAAAGAAACGATTGAGAACAAGAGAAAGCTTCCTGTAAGTAAACTAGTTTTCATAAGAAGTGATGTGTTGAATAATTATTTTTTTAACGTCCAGCCGTCAAATCCAGCAGCTGACACTTTTGAAGCTAACGCTTGAATATCTGTTTGAGAAGATGCTCCACCCGCACTCACGCGTGTAAGGCCTTCGTTTACATCCAAAATATACGCCTGAATCCCTTTACTTTTTAATTGGTTTACCAATCTTTCTGCGTTAGAGGCATTTGAAAAACAACCTACAATCCATTCCAATGATTGGTTAGAACCTACTGATGAAGCAGGTGTTTCTTCTATTGTTTTAGTTGAACTTTCCTCAGCAACTTTCGGAAGGATAACTTCAACGGAAAATGTTTCATCGTACTGATAAACAGTTCGACCATCCGTATAGGTTAGTTGATCTTCAAACGCTTCTTCCTGAGGAAACTCGATAGCCTGAATAGCTGAAGTCTTTTGGTAAGAAGATTGAGTTGGTCGGTGTAGCGGATTAAAGTCATGAAACGAAATCATTCCTGATTCCAACACATTCGTTTTGGCAGGAATCCAATACGAATAGAAGGCGAAGGGTAGCACACAAGCGGCGGCAATGTATTTCCAAGTCGAGCTTGATTTCTGCGCAGCTGGATGATCAATAATTTCGGGTTCTTTATCCTTTATTTTTCTGGTTGATTCCTGATCGAAAACAATCGGAACGACCTTTGTCTCGCTCGTTTCTGTAGTCAATTCAGTGGCAATTACAGCTCGTTGTGCGAGTTCAACATCTTCGGCTGTCAGGAAATGAACTTTTCCAAGTCCGTAAGATTCCAGCAACAAGTTGAAGAAGCGGTCTTGCTCAAAGCAGAGGTTTTTCTCTGCATCGAAGTACAGGAATCCAACTTTATCTATCGATACACGTTCTCCACGGTTTAATGCTGATTTCCAACCATCCACCATTGCTTGCACAGATTGTTCGGCTGAAGTGTAGTTTAACCCGTTTTTAACAGCGCACTCTGCTATAAGCAAACCGTCATTATTTATAAGTTGCCGATTGAAAAGAATTGATTTTTTGGGAGCTTGCATTACACCGGTAGTGTAATCTATTGTTGCTGATGCACGTTTTGCCACGAAACCTCCGAACGAAGGAACGATCACGCAATTGTGACGCAACAACAATTCACCGATAATGTGCTCAATTACAACCATTAGTCAAAAATAACGAATTTTTTGAGGAAGTCAAGTGACTTGAGAGATTAGAGGAGTGCCAATACTTTCTCAACATCTTCTGGTACATCAATATTTGGCGTTTCAATCGTTGTTTCGATTACCCGAATCCGATAACCATAATAGAGCCAACGAAGTTGTTCCAAGGATTCTGTTTTTTCGAGTACCGTTGGTTGAAGCGCTGTTAATTTTGTCAATACATCTGCGCGGTATCCATAAAGTCCGATATGCCGCAAGTAGGGATAATTATCTAGTGGATTTCCAGAAGAGTGGTGGTGATTTGGAATGGCGCTTCGGCTGAAATAAAGCGCATTTCCTAGGTGATCAAGGACTACTTTTATTCGGTTGGGATTGTTCAACTCATCGAGCGTTACCTTTCGATTTCCAAGTGTCGCGATTTCTACGGTTGAATCTGAAAATGAATGGACTAATGTTTCCAACTGCTTGGGATCTACGAGTGGTTCGTCGCCTTGAATGTTTATGACGACATCTGCTCCAGAATGGTGTTTCAATACCTCTGCACAACGATCTGTACCACTTGGATGGAGAGGTGAAGTAAGTTGGACTTTGCCACCAAATTTTAATACGGCATCAACAATCCGTTCATCGTCAGTCGCGACAATTACTTCGTCAATTCCAGTTGCTTTTGAAGCACCCTCGTATACGCGTTGAATCATGGGTTTCCCCTTCAAGTCTATTAGCGGTTTTCCCGGAAAACGACTAGAAGCAAAACGGGCTGGAATGACACCGATAACTTTCATTTAGAATTTCATTTGTACTTGTACCAAGAAGTTGCGTGGAGGTTGAATATCTCCAGGACGAGAAGTGTATTCTTCATTCAATATATTATTCGCGATTATTCCAACGCGGTAATTCTCGTTGATTCTGTAGCCTAAGCGAGCGTCAAAAACGAGGTTCCCTCGGTTATACTCTTGTCGGTATTGAGCCAATCCTGGTAAAATATATGTGGAACCTGCAATCGGTGCTTCAAAAACGTAATCAATATTTTTCATGAACGAATTATAGCGCATAGATGCACCGACACTGAATCCTTTGTAATTGAGTTCCACATCTGCTTTTGCTAAGTGATTAAATCGGTACTTCAGCATATTGGTTTCTTTATTTGAGAAGGATAGCAGGTACAACGAATCAGTATTCAAGGAAATGGGATTCATGTACGTATAGCCCAATAATGAAACCACTTCAACATCGCCAATTTTACCCGTACTATTGAATGAAAACTCGACTCCGGTAATGCGCGCACGTTCCGCATTTTGAGCCTTGAATCCTACCCATTGATAAATGTTATCTGGTGTGAGTTGAACAGAATCCGGATTGAAAATTCCAAAGGCAAATTCCATCATGTTGCTGTATTCATTGATAAAACCAGCGACATCGATTAGACCTTTCCAATCTCCCATTTTCACGCCTTGTTTGATTCCAATTTCAGCTGCCCAACCTTTTTCAGGGCGTAAATCAGGATTTGGAAAAATGTTTAGTGCTCCAACACTCGTTTGCGTGAATCGCTCCGCTACTGATGGGTAACGAATACCTTGACCAATTGATGCGCGAAGGTGCGTAAACTTGAAGAGCTCATAATGCATTCCCGCGCGCAAAACAGGA
>JBILNH010000102.1:0-8899 GCA_044375095.1 Crocinitomicaceae bacterium | reverse complement strand
CTTTTTCTGCTTTTCTATAGCGTTTAATGTGTTTTTTGCGGGTTGAATTAAACCGTTCAACCACAGGTGTATTCTCTTCGCTTTCAAAAATATGGCAAGAGCGCTGGATAAGCTTGAACTTGTGTACGTATGTCAAATGAAGAAGATCCCCATAATCAATTCCACTATCTGGTCCAATATTAATGACTACATGATCTGCCTTCTCTCTTGCAATTTCAGACATGAGTGCTGTTAGTTCTTCTTTTGAATTTAATGGGGAATAAAGTCCAAATGGCAGGCTAAGTGCATACTTAAACTTCTTTTTCTTGAAGGATATGACGTTTATAGAGGAATTTTCTAGTTGTAAAACTTGAGAATCATAACCGTAAAAATTGGCCACGTAATCCGTAAAAATAGTATGACTGAATTTTTCGAGCTGTTCCATTTGATTACGCTGAATAGGGATTAATTCCAGCCTCGTTTCGTTCAACAGTACTCATAAACGCACCTGCTGTTACTGCGAATGCGATCAACAACATAGGATTCGCAAGTACGTTATTTGTCAAGGCACTGACCAGAACTACAATTATGACCAAAATAAACCAAATACGATAAGGAAGTGTAGCGCAATTATGTCGTTTTAATTTCACTGAAAACAGCAACCCTACTACCATAACTAAGTAAAAGATTAATCCCGGGAAACCGTATCGCCAAATATTTAAGAGGTATTCGTTCTCTGAGTATATCTCATTCTCGTAAAAGAAATTCTTATCGATCCCGTAACCAAAAAAAGGTTTTTGAACAATCATTTCCCACAGGAATTTCCAGGTTTCTAATCGACCGCGCATCGAACCATTGAATTCAGGATCAAAACTTGCATCTGAAAAATAGTGAAGGGAGAGCTGATCTGCATATTGAACACCTAACCCGCAAATGAAAAGTCCAACGACTATTCGTGCGATTGACCTCCAATTCATTTTTTGCAGGATAATAAAAACAACAAAATAAACAACGAAAGCTATGAGTGACGTTCGAGATTGAGTGAACAGCAACATAGCAAACGACAAGAAAAAGAGCAAATTGGAAAGATGCCATTTGTACTTATCATAAAGGGAAAGAAAATAACTATTGAAAAAAAGAAATAAAATGCCGTTTATGTTCGGATTCCCCATGGTCCCCAAGATGCGTTTAGTTGCCACTCCTCCCAATGAATTGCGTCCAAAATACTGCAGCTGTAATTTATTTGGGCAATACGCAGGCATAACA
This sequence comes from Crocinitomicaceae bacterium, assembly GCA_044375095.1. Classification (GTDB taxonomy): domain Bacteria; phylum Bacteroidota; class Bacteroidia; order Flavobacteriales_D; family Crocinitomicaceae; genus M0103. The sequence continues at coordinate 7,654 of JBILNH010000102.1, read as the reverse complement.
AGCTTATTAAAATCAAACAGATTGAAGTAGTGGAATGAATTGAATAGAACCAATGCAAGAAATAAAGCTACAGCGAAGTTGAAAAAAGCCTTTTTTAACTTGAAAAACTCCATGAATAAAACGGTATATATCATGTATTTGAGCAACTTATATAACTCAAAATAATCATTTACTTTTTCAAGTCCATCGTTCACAGCCATGGTAAATACTCCCCAAACACACCATCCGAAAAGCACAAGAAAATATAGCTTCTTAAATTCCCGCCAAACAGGAACAAGCGCTATCGTGACGAAGGGTAAAAGAAGATCTTCGAAACGTATACTTAATTTAGAGGCTACTGGAATATAAGGTACGAAACAAACAGAAAAGAGAATCAATAAAGCAAAGTAGGGATAAGTCGACTTCAATCTAGAATATTTAGTAACCATCGATTTCATTTTATCAATTTCGAGTTATTCGAACGCCTATTTTTGAAATATACAACGCATAGAAAATACCAAAAATTAAGTAAATGGATTGGCTAATGGATAAAATCCATAAAATGGTATAAAAGCTCTCCTCATCCTTACCAATCAAAAAAGGTAATACACCAAAGCAGATCAGCTGAATAGCTGTGCCAAAAAGTCCGATAATAAAGTACTCACGTTGCCTTTTTAAAATCATTGGGATTCCTGATATTGGTGAAATCACAAAATTGAACATTAACCAAATCGACATAATTTCCGAATACTTACCTGACATGCGCCATGTTTCACTAAACACGAATCCAAAAAGCTCTTCACCAAAGAAGAAAATCAAACTAAATGGAATGATGGACAACAGAATCAATAATAGAAGCGCTTTTCTTATTAACGGATAGATTGTTTTTCCTTCATTAACCATCGTAGCGCAACGGTTATAAAAAACTTGGCCAATTGAGGCACCAATAACCATAAGCGGAATGCGCAGAATCGTGTATGAATGGTTATAAGAACCGTATATATGTTTTGAAAAAATGGCAACCATTAACGCCGCAATTAATAGATCGCGACCAAGATCAATCAATACGTGTGGCAAGCTAACAAATGGGAAATCTTTGTATTCTCTACTGAGAACAAACATTTTCTTATGAGACAAGAGTCCTTTCTTTTTCTTGGTCTGAACGAAAAGTTCTTTTACAAAAGTCAAACTCGAAATAAAATGACCAATTAAGGAGGCAATGAGTAGTCCTTTGCTACCAAAATTAAAAACTCCGAACAACCATCTCAATCCATTGGCGGAGAGTGAATTTGACATTTTTGAAAAGGCAATTTTACGGAATTGGTTATGTCGAATTGACCAGTTAGTGCCAAGATTAACAAGAACCATAAAAAATGAACTTGTAATAATCGATGCAACCATAACGATATCGAACCACGAAAATGGAACGATAAACAAGTAAACTATCCCAATAACACCGCACGCCATTAACATGTAAACAGCAATTCTCAAGGATAGCCTGTATAGGATGTAAGAATGTAATTCATTCTTAGCCAATGGAATAGATAGTTCGTAACGTGCAGTTGCCAGCGCTGAGATAAAAGCTACGCCTCTTAGGTAAAGTCCCAAATCTCCCATTTCTTCAGTCGAATAAATTCTCGTCAAAATAGGTGCGATAAGGTAACTTACTAGTTGAGCAAGAACAGTACCGCTTGTAAGTACCATGACTGCTCTTAGAAACTCACTCTTTTGTAACTTCAATTCTTGAATTTTTCAAGGTATTTTCGGATACCATCATCAAAGTAAACAATTGAGGCGTACCCAAGATCTGCTTTCGTTTGACTTATATCAGCCAACGAGTTCCTCACATCTCCCGGACGTTCTTGTCCATACTCAATGGTTGTATCACTATTGTAAACACCTAATTCTTTCAGTTCATTCTGGAGTGAATTGATAACCGAATTCAATGAAAAAAATTCACCGCAAGCCACATTATATACCTTGCCAAAAGATAGTGAATTGGAGGATGATAAGGCGATTACATTCGCTTGAACCGCATTATCTACAAATGTAAAGTCCCTAGTTTGCTCGCCATCTCCGTGTATTGTTATATTCCCGCCATTCACCATGGCATCAATAAACTTTGGAATCGCAGCAGCATATACCCCATTTGGATCTTGATTTGGTCCGAAGACGTTAAAGTAGCGCAAACCAATTGTTTCCATTTGGTGTAAACGAGCGAATACGTTAGCATATTCCTCATTCAATTTTTTTGTTACCGCATACGGACTAAGTAAATTCCCCTCACTACCAATTGTCTTGGGAGAGATTTTGCTATCTCCATATACTGAAGAAGAACTGGCATAAACAATTCTTTTAACTCCATTTTGATGCGCTGCGTGAAGCATATTCAAAAATCCACTTGCGTTGACCTCATGGGTGGCTAAAGGATTGGCTATTGATCTTGGTACTGATCCTAAGGCAGCCTGATGGCTTATAGCATCAACAGCTTTAATTACCTGGAGGCATGCTTGAAAATCACAAATATCTCCTTCAACAAAGGAAAACCGCTCATGAGACATGAACGGTTCTATATTCTTTAGCTTACCAGTAGAAAGATTATCGAAAACGGTGACGAAAGCACCTAATTCAAGTAGCTTATTTACAAGATTAGAACCGATAAATCCAGCTCCTCCTGTCACCAGTATTTTTTTATCCTTTAACTGGGCATTCATACTATTTCGCGTAATTCACAGATCGTTTCTCGCGGATCACAGTCACTTTTACCTGTCCCGGATACGTCATTTCTGTTTGAATGCGCTGGGAAATGGTAAACGACAATTCATCTGCTTTTAAATCAGTTATTTTATCGGCTTCAACTAACACGCGCAATTCACGACCAGCCTGAATAGCGTATGCACTTGACACACCATCGTATGACAATGCCAATGACTCCAATTCTTTGATTCGTTTAATATAGGCCTCAACAATTTCACGACGTGCGCCGGGACGAGCACCTGAGACAGCATCACAAACCTGAACAATCGGCGCAATTAATGTGGCCATTTCGACCTCATCGTGGTGAGCACCGATAGCGTTACAAACATCCGGTTTCTCTCCGTACTTCTCAGCTAGCTTCATACCTAAAATTGCATGTGGCAATTCTGGCTCTTCATCCGGAACTTTTCCAATATCGTGGAGTAAGCCGGCCCGCTTGGCAAGTTTCACATTCAATCCTAGCTCGGCGGCCATTGTCGCACAAAGATTGGCTACCTCACGAGAGTGTTGCAATAGGTTTTGTCCATAAGAAGACCTGTATTTCATTCGACCGACCATACGAGTCAATTCGGGATGAAGTCCATGAATTCCGAGATCCATACACGTTCTTCGACCTGTTTCGGCGATTTCTTCTTCAAGTTGTTTGCGTGTTTTAGCCACAACCTCTTCAATTCGCGCTGGGTGAATTCGACCGTCAGAAACCAATTGATGCAAAGCCAAACGTGCAATTTCACGACGAACAGGATCGAAACAAGATAAAATAATTGCCTCCGGTGTATCATCCACAATAATTTCAACACCTGTCGCGGCTTCTAGTGCGCGTATGTTACGTCCTTCACGACCAATGATTCGTCCTTTTACCTCATCTGAATCAATGTTAAACACAGAAACTGCATTTTCAACTGCTTGTTCTGTTGCTACACGCTGAATCGTTTGAATAACAATTTTCTTTGCCTCTCTATTGGCATTCAGCTTAGCCTCTTCGGTGATGTCTTTGATGTAGGTCATAGCGCCCGTACGTGCCTCATCTTTCAATGCCTCCATCAAATGATTTTTAGCCTCATCAACAGACATTCCGCTGATTTTTGAAAGTTCCGCAACACGCTTGTCCTGGACTTTATCCAATTCTTGGTGTTTTACTTCTAAGGCTTGAACTTTTGCATCGATATCTGCTTGATTTTTTTCAAACTCCTTCTCTTTTCTGCTGACTTCTTCAATTTTTTGAGAGAGTGTTTTTTCTTTCGCTTTTGCTCTGTCCTCAGTAGATTGAACGCGACGTTCACGATCTTTTATCGCACTTTCGTGTTCTTCCTTCAACTTTAGAAATTTTTCTTTCGCTTGAAGTATTTTTTCTTTTTTGATGTTCTCACCTTCGAGTTCAGCTTCACGAAGAAGTTGTTCTCGTTTGTTCCGTAGCATAACATTTTGAACTAAAAATGTTCCTACAGCTCCACCGGCGAGTCCAATACCTAAACCAACTATTAAACTCATGTGCACGTTGTTAAATTAAACAATGTGTCAGGCAGCGATAAACAGAAAGAAAATCAATCTAATTCACTGGATAGTTCGCTCAACAATTTCTCTACAGCTGAATAATCAGCGGGTTGAACTGAAGTTGAAGAAGTAACAGATTTTGTGGCCATTTGCAATGCTGTCATCGCCAATAAATCTTGCATGTCCTTTACGGCATAGTTATCTTGAAGCATTTTAATCGCTCGATTAATCTCTTCTGCAGCTTTCGTCACTTTTGCCTCTTCTCCGTGGTTAACGGTAAGCGGGTATGTGCGGCCACCAACTACTACTTTCAAGGATGTTTTACTCATTCCTTATTTCTTTAACTGTCCAATACAGTACTCGATTTCCTTCACCAATTCATCAATTTCCTCTTCACTTCTGTTTTGAAGTTCGGAAGAATCAACTACTTGACTTTTATTCGCTTCCATTTCAGCTTTCAATTCGGCATTTTCAGCTTGTGTCCGATTCAGTTCGGTTTGACAAGCAGAAACACCCTCTTGTAACGAAAGAATTTCTTGTTCCAATTGAACATTATGTTCTTTCACTGCTTTAAGCTCATCTCGGTAACGGAGTGCTTTCACCCTTATCTCGTTGATGCTATGTTGAATATTTTCTGTCATGGATTCTGCGACACACAAAGTTAGTATTGAAAAGCATTTGCACAACATTTTAAGCCATTCTTTTATGCTTTTTTTATTTGTTCTACTTTTGTTTCATGATGAATGCGTTACTTTCGTTATGCCTTTTCGGTCTGATTCAATTTCAGCTTGTTGCTCAAGTTCTGCCAAAGCCCTCCTACCATTCCCCTCTTGCGATTCCGCTCAGACTTTCTGCCAATTTCGGTGAAATACGCCCAAATCATTTCCATATGGGTGTTGACTTCAAAACAAATGGTGTAGAAGGACTTCCGTTATTTTCTATTGCCGATGGTTATGTTTCTCGTGTAAAAACTTCACCATACGGGTATGGAAAAGTGATCTACATCAATCATCCGAACGGAATTACTAGTGTTTATGCCCATTGTTCATCCTTCGAAGAAAAAATTGACTCCTTGGTGCGTTCGGTTCAATTTCAACAAGAATCAACCGAAATAGATGTGTACTTAACACCTGAGGATTTAAAAGTGACAAAAGGTCAACGTATTGCGCGTTCTGGTAATACAGGGAGCTCAACTGCACCACACTTGCATTTTGAACTAAGAGATACGAAAACCGAAGAAGCATTGAATCCACTGGTTTTTGGATTTGACATTCCTGATCATAAAACGCCAACACTTAATTCAGTCAAACTTTATGTTGTTGACAAAAATGGTTATACCATTCCAGGCAAATCATATTCGTTACCAATAAACCAGGCAGGCAAATCATGTGTGTTAAGTGGCGGTGGATTTACACTTGAAGCTGACGGTTGTGCACTAAATGAATTTGTAGGACTTGCACTAAATGGTGTAGACACCTACGACGGTGCCCAAAATCTCTGCGGGTTGTACGAAACAACACTTTTAAACGCTCAAAACGTTGTCCTTGGTCAACAAATCGATCGCATTTCATTTGATGATTCGAGGTATGTAAACTCCCATACTGACTATGAGGAATACAAAACACACAAAAACAAATACCACAAAGCATTTCGAACGAAACACAACCCGTTAACCATCTATAACGGGAAAGATCTTGGGTTACTTCGTGTTTTACCTGGCGATAGTTTATCTCTTTCGTTTCAGGTGAAAGACATCGCAGAAAACAGTGCCAATGTTCCGTTTTTTATCCGAAGAAAAAAAGGTGAAGTTCCGCCAGAAAAAATATCTTTTTCACCGATGAATTATTTCTTCCCTGATTCAAGTTACTCATTTTCATCAGGTATGTTCGAAATATCGGCTGAACCTTTTACTTTTTACAGTCCGACAAAAAAGTACCTTTCGTTATCGAAACCTTATTCATTTGGAGACCCACAATCACCAATCCAACGCCCGTTAAAAGTGGCCATGAAGTTAACCGATCCAAAATCAACCAACTATTACATTCAGGTGACTACACGAAATGGGATTAAGGAAGTACTTAAACCAACTTTAAACAATGGATGGATTGAATCTACGTCTTTATACCTGGGCACATTTTCGCTCATCCAAGATACCCAAGCTCCCCAAATAACGCCACTCAATTTCAATCCAACTCAATCGAATCAGTCAAAAAAAACGCTGAGCTTTCGTATTTCGGAAAACGGAAGCGGAATCAAATACTATAACGCCTATGTCGATGGTAGGTGGTTACCTATTGAATACGAATCCAAAGGAGACTATCTTCTTTTGGACATACCATCAGAATACAAAGGAAAACGTTGTAATCTGCGTGTTGAATCAACCGATTATTGCTCGAATATCGGTGTTTGGGAAATGATTATTGAATTGTAAATCAATCGTGATCCTCTTCATGTTCACCTGAAAAAGTTTGGTTGATTTCAGGATGACGAATATCACCACCCGATTTACCCGCACGATGAGCTTGGCTAATCACTCCTAATGAGGCGACTACAACCAAATAAGCCACATAATTTGACCATGACTTATTCTTCCAACTTGCCCACAAAGCGGTAGCGCTCAATAATCCGAGAATATAAGATAGAATAGCAAACGTTTCTGCGCTTTCTTCGTGTTCATGAATGACATCATGCGAAATACCAACCATTTCTTCTACGATCTCTTCTGCTCCTTCACCTGACTGCATCGCTGTAAGTGTAAACAACGCGCCAAGGATAAAAAGTCCAAAAGCAATTCGTTTTACGAGTTCAGATTTAAAAGCGAATCCCGTTAAAACAACTATGAACGCTATGATCGGAACGATAATTGGGAAATGATTTACTAAGAGGTGTACATGTGCTTGATTCATACTATTCTTTTTTTTATTTGTAACAAAAGTAATCTATCCGGCTAAAGAAATGCCTATGAGCTTTCCAATTCCGAAAGTCACCGCTGCGGCAGCCAATCCAAAAATCACTTGTCGAAATCCAGAAAACCAAACGCTTCTTCCTGTAAATAATGTTATTGCTGCACCGATAATGAACAATCCAAAAGCACTGGCAATGGTACTAATCACAATGGCCAATGTACCTTTGAGAAAGAAAAACGGTAAAACTGGTATAATTGCTCCAAAGGCGAACAGTACAAAGGACGACAAAGCCGCTTCCATTGCAGAACCATCGAGTTCATCGCGATTTATACCAAGTTCCTCCTTTACCAATACCTCATGTGCTTTATTTTTATCTTTCATGAGTTCCTCCACAATTTCTATAGCTTGCTCTTCCGGAATTCCTTTGGCCATATAAATCAATTTGAGTTCCTTTTTTTCACCTTCAGGGTTGAGTTCAAGCTCATCCATTTCCAGTTGCATCTGGTTTTCATAAAGTT
>JBILNH010000101.1:0-9041 GCA_044375095.1 Crocinitomicaceae bacterium | reverse complement strand
CTCAGCAGTGTGTTTGCCGAAGGAAAGAGCTTTACCGGTGAAGAAAGCGCAGAGATATCCTGTCACGCGTCTCCATACATTCAACAACAAATTTTACAGGTGCTGTTGGCTTATGGTTTCCGTTTGGCAGAACCGGGCGAATTCACGTTGCGTGCCTTTGCAAATGGCAAGATGGACTTGTCACAAGCAGAAGCAGTAGCCGATTTAATTGCCAGTCAGTCGAAAGTGGCGCATGAAATTGCACTGAAACAGTTGCGCGGTGGTTTCTCTTCTGAATTGCGCAATCTGCGTGAACGGTTGATTCATTTCGCGTCGATGATCGAATTGGAATTGGATTTCGCGGAGGAAGATGTGGAATTTGCCGACCGCACGGAATTGAAACAGTTGGTCGATGAGGTGTTGCTGTATTTACACAAGTTGATTCAGTCGTTTGAACTGGGTAACGCGATTAAAAATGGCGTTCCGGTTGCGATAGTCGGTGCGCCGAATACGGGAAAAAGTACCTTGTTGAATAACTTGCTTGGAGAAGAACGCGCGATTGTAAGCGATATCGCCGGAACGACGCGTGACGTCATTGAAGAAACCTTGAACATTGACGGTTTGGTTTTTCGCTTGATCGATACGGCCGGAATTCGCGAAGGAGCAGAAACAATTGAAGCCATCGGAATTGAACGTTCCAGGGAGAAAATCCGACAGGCCCAAATTGTCTTGTGCATGGCAGATGCGGGCGTAACCACGAGTGTTCCTGAAGTAACCGGTTGGGTGTTGGAATTGCGCAATGAATTCCCCGACAAGCACATCCAATTGGTGGTCAATAAAGTCGATATTTCTCAAAATAGCATTGAAAACTGCGAAAAAGACACTATTTTTCTTTCTGCTAAGCTTGGAACAGGGATTCCAGAACTCCGTGATCGTTTGGTGGAATTGGTGGTTGGTACAACCGATTTAGCCAACGATACCATTGTGTCGAATGTTCGCCATGTGGATGCCTTACGCCGCACTTCTGAATCTTTAGAAAAAGCCAAATACGACCTCGAGCACAACATCACCGCCGACTTCATCGCGATGGATATCCGCCAGGCCATGCACGACCTCGGCACCATCACCGGTGACATCTCAACAGACGACTTGCTGGGGAATATCTTTAGTAAGTTTTGTATCGGGAAGTAAGCCTTCAACTCAATACTTTCTGCTGCTGTTCCTGAATCAATGAAATGTATGTCTTTTGTGTTTCTTTGTCCTTTTAGTTGTTCGTTTATTTTATTCTTCAGCTTTCCAGGTGGTGTAATCAAAAGGTCGATCCAAGCCAAGAACGATATACAATTTATCTTTTATGAGATAGGATTCGACGAAAAAACGGTTGGGGTTAATGGTTTCAAGCATTTCTTTAATTTGTGCATTCATACCTTCATCTGGAGCAAGGATCTTAACCAAACGTGCATTATCAATCACTTCAAAATTTTCCGGTTCTAATTTCATAAGTGTATGATAATGTGCTTTACCATCAAATGGGGTTTCATTAAACGCTTGTCCTGCTTGTTCAAAAGCATACTCTCTCATCCCTTTTTCATAAGTTAGTGTGATTTTCATATCATGCCCATAATACGTTTCTAACTGAACCTCCATAAGTTGGATGAATTCACGTCCCTTTTCAGAGCTCTGAAGTAATTGCGCATTTATTTTTACGCATGAACTTACTGAAATCAATACAAACAACATCTTTTTCATACCTCGAGAATTTAAATGATTAATAATGAACTTCTTTAAGGGTAACGTAAGAATTCAAAAAAAATAACAGGATTAAATGTTATCTAATTCCGAGGTTAAATAATGCATTAAACATTTAATCCACTATCATTATTTCCTATCTGGGGCTTTAACTCAATAATGAATCTAGAAAATAACAGAGGTGTGTCATTTAAATTCTCATTATGTATAATAGGAATTATAATCCTTTAGAAATTGGAAATAGAATAATTTGCTCCTGCATTCAATAAATTGGTCCTTCTAAAAATTTGATTCTTTCAAAGAATTTGACTCACAAAACCAGTAACATGTCTCAAAATTTTGGTTTGAGTTACAGTTAAAACGCCACATCCAGCCGAGAACAAGTGAAACCCATGAGCGATATCATCCGAAGAACCCAAAAGAGATAACTCTCCAATGATAATTAAAACAAAAAATGCAATTACTAATTTTCTGAATGACTGATTTGACAGAACGAATCGAGACATGAGAAAATAGCCCAAACCAGATAGCCCAATAACTGGGTCGGAAAATCCAAGAAGAACAAAGGGAAGATAAAGTAACGATAGAAGAAAAGCTATTTTAAGCAGATAATTTGCGTTATAGGCAATATTAACAGTTGGTAAAAGAAAGAAAAACAGCATTAAAAAGTTTTGGAAGAAATGGGAAAAAGAAGAATGAATAACAGGACTTGATAAAGGTAAAATCGTTAAAAAATGGAAGGCTGAATGACCTATTATTGCACTAATAATGAAAAAACTGATTTGAACACCAATTGAAACAAATAGAAGGGGTTTCAACGTTTTCAATACATAACGAAGAGTGTAAAAGTTTCGAAATAGAATAATCATAGCTAAAGTTTTTAGATAAACGGTTATACTTTGAAATTCTAACAGTTGAAATTTTTTTGTATCGAATTAGATAACTTTTTTCATAATACCGACCAACTCTTTAGGAATTATCAGGAATAGTATTAACCAACGTAGGTCAACTCTCAATGGTAATTTAGATTGATCGGTTCAGTTACTTAACACTAATTGCCTATAATTTACTTAACTTTTTCACTTTTATTTTCTTACTTTGCTTGATAAAAATTTAAACAATGACTAAAAATCTGTTCTTCATTTCTCTGTGTTTCGTGCTTTTGTCAATAGGAAATTCTTATGCACAAAGAACCTTTAAATGTGCTTATTGTGGTTCATATGATGAGTCAAGATATACATTTGAAATGGTCAATTACGAATATGTTTGTTACAACCTGCGTAGAAATATTACTGCTGATATAATTGAAAGAACTACTTGGTGTAGTTGCAAGTGTGTGCAAAGTGACCAGAGAAATGCGAAATGGTATGATTTCAATAAAAAAAGTTTTGATGATAGAAAAAAAATTGTTGATGAGAAAAAAAGAATAGAAATTGAAAATCAGAAGAAAAAGGATGAAGCGAGAGCAAAGGCTCAAAAAGAACGCGCTCAAATGGCTGCTCTAAAAAAGGCAGAAGAAGAAAAAAGAAATCGAGAACTAGAAAATGAAAGACGCGAGAGGGAAAAGGCACAAGCAATAAAATTACAGCAAGAAAAATTGATTGAAGACAAACGAAAACAGGAGCAATTAAAACAAGACGAACTTCGCGCAAAAGCATCATATGAGGCATATTTGGCGGAAAAAGCTGAGGAAGAAAAAGCCAATCAAGCACGTTTGGAAAAGTTAAAAAATTCTTCAAAGGTTTATACTCCATCAGAATTAGTTGAAGCTGTTTTGGGTAGTAAAGACATATTAGAAAGAGGAATGGAAGCTGTTTTCATGCCCGATTATAACGTAAATAGTCAAACTAGCATCAAGATTACAGGAAAAGTAATTGAGAGTGATGGAAGTTATTATTTGGAGGATCTACAGAATTCAAAAAGTATATTTGGGAGAATTAAATTTAATTCTAACTCAACTGTTGCTGAATGTTCAGGTTCACACATTAAAAATTTCAAGAAAAAGGACATCACCTTGTGTTGCTTTGTAAACTATAAAAACAGTACGCTAGAGATTAGTTCATGGGAACTTGAAAGTATAAACACCAACAATAAATGCTTAGAAGTATTGTGGGATTATGATAATGATTTAAATAACATGTCTGATGATATTGATAAAAGAGAGGAGAAAATTAGAGAACTTATGGGAAATTAGAGGCAGTCGACTCCCCGAAAACAAATAATAGGACATTAATCGTTTATTTTAAAAGTAAGAATTGCGCAGTATCAAAAATACTCCGATGCCTTGAAAAGTAAAGTTTCCCCCTCAACTCAACACCTTATTCCGCTGTTCTTGAATCAAGCTAATGTATGCCTTTTGTGTTGCTGCGGATAAAAAGCTCTGCGTTATTAACGCCTCCCAAGCTGGGATGATAGCAACGAAACGATTGTAGATCGCTTGCAGTGATTTTTCATTGATATTTAAAGAGATAGCAAGCGCATCAAAATCCTTTTTAGAGATTTTATGTTTCTTCCCGTTAATGGTTAAAGCGGATTCTTCTTTATCCTCTGGAAGAGCCAGTTTGGTGCTCAGTAAGTCATAAGCAGGTGAAAATTCATATTCTCCAATGGCGTTTTCGATTAAAGAGAAATTCTTGAGGTGCATATCTGCGTTTCCGGTGAGGAACGAAAAAAAAACCAACTCGAATAAACGCTGTGCTTCATACCCTTTATTGGCTGTAAACCTGTTCGCTGTTCTACCAATTAATTCGATTGATCCCCTATACTTTTGCTCGGTGAGGTTTTCCGTTAATTGGCAGAAGTCTTCAACTGCAATTTTATTTCCTTTATTTCTGTCGAATCGTCTCGTTATGTAGGCAAGTTCTCCAGATTTCAGGCGAATGAGTCCGTGTTGAGCTGTTTTGATTTTTACCAGTTCTGCTAAATGCATGGTAACATCTTCATTTTCCGGAAGCTCCTTGAATTCCGTTGAAGGCGGTTTTAGAATGAAGTCGCCATGCAGTCCAATCATTGTCAAACGAGCGGGCTGATTGTGTTCTTTCAGCACATTCAATGAGAGTTTAGCTTGTACTCCGGTTACCGCTTTGCTGTGAATAACATGTTCTTTAGCAAGTTCATGAAGTTCACTCAAGTTAAAATCAATAAGCGGTGGATGAGGTGTGCCGAACAGTTTTTTCGAGCATGTTGCATGGTAATCGGAGGTATCGTTATCCAATTTCTGGTAACAGAAGAGGCAGTTTTTCATACGTTTTTTCCTTTTGCAATTACAGATACACAACCAATCGTGTCCCCGCACAAGGTCAACAACAGACCAAAGCGATCGTTTTGTTTGATTTTCCAATGCGAAATAGCAATCGTCAACAACCAACCTTCGGGAATTAACCCATCGAAAAATGGAAACAATTGCTTACTTGTAAACGCTTTTTGTTGGAGTGGGAGCGTTAAACTGATCAGTTTAGCTTTGGAATCATTTAAGTAGTTCAAATCGTATTGAAAAGAATAGCCATTTTCCTCTTCACGAAGTGTACCTGCAAAAATGTTGTTGCAATAGACTAATCCTTCTCTCATGCGTCAGATTTTGGGATAACTCCGACTTCACTTCCGAAAAGTGCTAACACTTGGTTTACTTTATCCATCCGAACAGACTGTTTTCCTTGCTCCACTTCCCGAATAAACCGAAGTCCAACACCTGCTCGTTCTGCCAATTCGGGCTGAGTGATGTTGAGTTGTTTTCGTTTTTCTTTGATGAATTTAGCTAGTGAATTGCTCATTAGTATACCCGTTTGGGTACAAATGTAGTTTTTTCAATTTAAATTATACCTAAAAGGGTATAAAATAATCGAGATTGTTTAATAGTATACCCTAAAAGGTATACACAACAATGTGATATCGAGGTGAAAAACGGAATAAAATAGCTGAAAAAACCCGAAAATCACATTATAATGTGGAATAGAATGAAATTTACTTATCGCTTCAACGGATTCTTTTTCAGAATGTAGAGGTGTTTTTAGGGGGGGGGCTTACAATGTTTGTCAAATCAACATAAAACGAAAAGAAACATTTTTTGATGAATGAAACTCGTTTATGGATATATTTTGATTTAGTTTGCGATGCTAATTGAATAATGAAACATGAAAAATCTTACCTTAACTTTCCTGATGCTAATTTCCACGCAAGTATTTTGTCAATCTCAACGTTTTGAATATGATTTGATTAATTTAAATACGAATGGTGAATGGTTGCCAAAGGATATCGGCATGAAAAGCATTCTAATCTTGGAAAAAGAAACAATAAAAAATTATGTTGGTGATAATCGGTTTGAATATACAATTGTTCAACGTTTTTCAAGGGATGAATTAGAATTGGACGAAACGTTAACTTTGATTTTCGCTGCATTGGTTCTAGATGAAGAAAATCAAGAAGTGATTATTTTAATTACAGATCAATTTACTTCCATTACGGATGTTGCAAAAAAAATGACTTTTCGTTACAGTAACAATTAGTTAACGTAACCTTATGGTTTTAAATTTTACGTAAAACACCTTCATAGTTAAGCATAATTTGAGCATAAATTTTGAATAGCCAAATTGTAAAACTTGCAATAAGTAATTTTCCTTATTTAAAACATTAATTGAACAAAACACCTTTGTTATACATTTCTTTTTTTAGAAGATTCCCTTTATCGTCAAATATTAAAATTTCGCCGTCCAGTTCACCATTAAGGTAATTACCTTCAAATTCTAATTGGCCATTTTTATGATAATTTCTATCACGCACAATTATTCCATTATCGAATTCTGCTTCGATCATTAGTTCTCCTGTAGGGTGGTATTGAAACATTGGTCCATGCCATTTTCCATTAAGATTTGTTCCTTTTTGTAACAAAACTCCTTCTTCTGAATACATTTCCCAATTTCCAGTCAAGGAACCATCATTCCAAGTCGTAATTTGCTGTATACCTCCGTTTGGATAATGGTAAGTAATTTTACCATGTGTGTTTCCGTTTACAATTGGACGCACATGGTTAATCTTTCCGTTGTCATGAAAAACTTCATAAGAATCACTAATTATTCCGTTTTCATAGTGAATTTTATATTTAAGTTCTCCATTATTATGATATGCAAATTCATCATCGATAGGAATTAATTTTTGCATCATTTGATTTTCGAATAAATCTGATTTGAATCTTTTTACAAGAACTGGGTTTACATTTCCTTCAAGAAATGTAGTTTGGTGATATTCTAAAAAATCACCTTTGAAAATTGTTACTGTCTTTTGAGAAAGATTACCTTCAACATTCCAAACAGAAGAAATTATGTCATCATATTTATAATCTTTTTTGGCCTTTTTTCTAAAAACAAATGCAATAACTATTAACAGAAGCAATATTATTAAAACCGGAATCATATATGTGCTTTTTTAGAAATTATGTTTAATAAATTAATATGATTGTAAAGTGATTTTGAAAAATAGGATTTAGATGATTATTGAACAAAACGAAAATTCATTAATCGAAAATGCGTTCAAAAATAAAAGCAAAGTTCTTTTTTTTGATTTAAATGTATCTCATCAATAGGTGTTTTTAGCTGGTTATTACTAATCCTCCCTCTCATACCCTTCGTAATAGTACGATTGTTCGATGCCTTTGAAAATGATTTCGCGGTTATTGACATCCTCCGTTAAGTGTGCAGAAAGCAGTGTGCGCAATTCCAGATCATTGATTGGACTCCGTTCCATGGCTTGCAGGTAGAACGTTTTATCCACCTCTTGCCAGTTCACCACTTTTTGAAGACGAGCTTTTAGGATGAGGTCTAACCAGATGCGCATTGTTCGCCCATTACCTTCCAAAAATGGATGAGCGATATTCATTTCCACGTATTTAGCGATGATCTCATCAAAGGAATTTTCCGGCATTTCTTCTACTTTCGCAAGTGCTTCTTTCAGGTAAAGCGCTGTAGCAAATCGAAACCCACCTTTTGAAATGTTCTGTGTGCGTATTTTACCCGCAAAGTCGTAAAGTCCTTCAAATAAATACGCATGAAGTTGAAGCAACCCTTTCGTTGTACCCACTTCAATGGAAAGAATATCACCGCTCTCAAACAAGTGAAAGGCTTTTTCTAAACTCTGCTTATCGATGTGCTTCATTTCAGTCAAAGGTAGCTCAATTTAGGTGTGCGTGGTTGTCCTATTTACAAAACCTTAGCGTTCGAAGTTGTCCGTTGGTGTTACGGAGTAGCACGTAATAAGCACCCTGAGCGAAGGAAGACGTTGGTAGTGAGAATTGGGAGGAGCTTATTTCGAACGAAGCAATTACCCTTCCCGAAAAGTCAGTTATGACTGCAGGTGAGCCAACCAGGCTTTCATCCACTTGAATGTGTAACAGTTCTCCTACCGGATTCGGATAAAGTTGAATGTTGTGTGCTGCAGCCTCTTCTGAAATCCCCACACCACTGGCCACTTTCAAGCGTATGATGCTGTGCGTGTTTGGATTGGTGTTGGACCAAGACGCGCCGTTTGTAGCCAAGTAAATTTCTTTTTGTGGACCCACACAAATGTCTCGCAAGCGTCCGAATTGGTTCGTTAGGTAATGCGTTTGGGATATGTATTGCGTACCATCAGGACTCATCTCGAGCGCAATGATTTTTTTATCCTTGAGTACCGTCATGAGCATTTTTCCATCCCATTCCGGAAAGTTCGGATTTTCGTACCAGATTAAATCAGAGGGTGCGATGGTGGGTGTCCAAACGACCAGTGGTTCTTTTACATTGTTAGCCGCACAAAACGTTTGCTCACCTGAAAAGTCACAAAATCCCTCCACGTTGGGCCATCCGTAGTTGCGTCCGGGTTCTAACACCTGAAATTCATCGTCGCTCGAAGCCCCGTGCTCCGACAAGTAGATGATACCATTGGGCGCGCGGTACATGCCCTGAACATTCCGGTGACCATAAGAATACACATAACTATTGGGATCAGGGTTATCAGCAGGAATAGATCCATCTGTGTTCAATCGTAACACTTTACCGCTCAATGACGCCATGTTTTGCGGTAAGCTTGTATTTTGAGCATCGCCAGTTGAGACGAGAAGGGTATTGTCGGGTAAAAACTGGAAGCGAGCGCCAATGTGGGTGGTATTTCCAACGATGTCTTCAATTAGCGTAACTGGATTTATAAGGGAGGTACCATCGAACGTATATTTCACAAAGCGTTCTCGGATGGTATTGAATGAACCGTATGTATAGGCCAGATAAACCTGTGAATTGTTTATGAAATTCGGATCTAGCGCCATTCCTAGCAAACCCGACTCCGATTGCTGG
>JBILNH010000169.1:0-5339 GCA_044375095.1 Crocinitomicaceae bacterium | reverse complement strand
TAAATAATCTTCGAAAAAGGTAAACGAGGCATTCATGTGATTCAATTGATCAAATAGAAATGAACTGTTATATGCTTTGTGTAAGCCGAGAACGGTATATTTTTTTAAAATACCTTCTGAATAAGCAAGGCTAAAGCTATTTCCACTATGCCGACCTTCTAATTTTCTGCAATCTGCATGTGGATCAAGGTTAACAACATTTATTGGTGATTGAATTGCATGCGATGCTGCTTTAATTAACGGGTAAGCATTGTTGTGACCTCCACCAACAACTACAACGAGAATACCTTTTTTAAAATAGGGTTTGATTATTTCATAAACGAGTTGATCTAATGTTTCGACCGCTTCTCTTAGTTCGGTGATGGTATCGTAGGTTGAATGTTGTACAATTTTCCCTAAATAACAGATGTGTTTACCAGACAGAAATGCGTTGTCTTGCATATTGACAAAGCGGCTTAAAAAAGCAGGAAATGCCTTTTCTGCACCTGAAAGTCCAAGGTTAGCAAGAGGTCCATTAGATTCTTGAATTCCAAGTAGGACGATTTTCGTATCTGGATTAATCGAGCCACAACACATGGTTTCTCCCAGTTTGGTCTCACCTTCTCTGCGATTGGTTAATTCAGTGAGTTGGGTATTATCTGAATGGATAAACTCAAAAGGATTATGCAGAGACATATGCTTGGAGTAAGGAGGAAAAAAAATCGGGTGCTGGTATTGGCTTGAAATTGCCTGCTTTAATAAAAACAAGTGTCGTTTGGGCAGTAGCAATTTGTTTGCCTTCAGCAGTTGAAATGGAATAATCAAAAAACAACCTTGCGCCCTTGATTTCAGTGATAGCCGTAGTAATTATAAGTTCGTCATCATATTTTGCCGGATGTTGATAACTGATTTTAAATTCCGAAACCGGTAACATGATTCCTTGTTGTTCCAGTTCTTTATAACTCATGCCTAGTGCACGCATGGCTTCAACCCGACCTACTTCACAATACTGTGCATAATTACCGTAATAACAATAGCCCATTTGGTCCGTTTCTCCGTAACGAACACGTAGTGAAGTGGAATGCGAATAGTTTGTTTTCATCCGTAAATATTGCCGTAAAAATACATCCTTTAAAAGCATAAATGTCGACAATCTTTACTAATTTTAAGTCATAGGGTGTTTGAGGTGGTTTTGATATGTTTAGGTTACCTTTTTGACTAAAACAAAAAATCTTTTCCTCTTTTAGAGCAGTGAGCAGCTTTTTCAACGAAATTGTTAATTCACATGTAAAACTTTTTAAAAAGTCAACACCAATTTCACTTTTTTTTTCACTTTTTTATGTAAATATTTGTCCTGTCTGAAAAGGCATACCACTTTGTTGAAAACATTATCGCTTTCTTCAATTTTATCTTTAACCGAAACTTAATAAATGTAAAATGTTAATAAGTACTAGTCACGAAGGTGTTTGGAATGCGTGTTTAAAAGTTATCAAGGATAATATTTCTTTGCAAGCATTCAAAACATGGTTTGATCCGATTGTTCCTATACGTTTAGAAAATAGTGTATTGACAATTCAAGTGCCTTCGCATTTTTTTTATGAATGGTTAGAAGAAAACTACATTACGCTCCTAAAAAAGGTAATTAAAAAAGAGTTGGGTACAGACGGTACGTTAGAGTACAGTATTGTGATGGAAAACAACACAACTAACTCAACGCCTTACACTGTAAAGCTTCCTGCGTTAAATAAAAAGTCAATCAAGAATGCACCGGTTACAATGCCGATCAATCTGAATGAAAATCAAATCAGAAATCCGTTTATCATTCCAGGTCTCAAAAAAGTAAACGTGGATTCCAATTTGAATCCTTCTTATTCTTTTGAGAATTTTGTAGAAGGTGATTGCAATCGGTTGGCTAGAGCATCCGGTTATGCAGTAGCCAATAAGCCTGGCGGAACGGCATTTAACCCACTTTTGATATATGGAGGTGTCGGTTTGGGGAAAACCCACCTTGCTCATGCTATTGGGATTTCCATCAAAAATCAATTTCCGAATAAAACAGTTCTTTATGTCGGATCAGAAAAGTTTGCGCACCAATTCATTGATGCGATAAAGAATCAAACAACAAACGATTTCATTCATTTCTATCAAATGATTGATGTGTTGATCATTGATGACGTGCAATTTTTCTCAGGTAAGGAAAAAACACAAGATGTGTTCTTCCATATCTTTAACCACTTGCACCAAAACGGAAAACAGATCATCTTAACGTCGGATAAACCACCTGTAGAGATGCAGGGAATGGAACAACGTCTTCTTTCTCGATTTAAATGGGGACTTTCAGCCGATTTAGGTGCTCCTGATCTTGAAACGCGAATCGCCATTCTTGAGAAGAAAATGTACGGAAACGGAATCGAACTTCCACGTGATGTTGTAGAATACCTCGCATACTCTATCAATACCAATGTGCGTGAAATGGAAGGTGCTTTGAACACGCTTCTTGCTCAGGCATCTCTCAACAAAAAGGCAATTACGCTTGAATTGGCGAAGCAAATGGTAGATAAATTCGTGAAGAATACGGCACGAGAAGTATCCATCGAATACATTCAGAAAGTGGTTTGTGATTATTTCGATCTTCCAATTGAAATGTTGAAATCGAAGACAAGAAAACGTGAGGTCGTTCAAGCTCGTCAGATTTCCATGTATTTCTCGAAGAAAATGACGAAATCATCTCTTGCGAACATCGGTGCACATTGCGGAGGAAAAGACCATGCTACAGTTCTTCATGCATGCCGAACGGTCATGAACTTGTCTGAAACAGATAAGCAATTCAGGGTCTACCTAGAAGATTTAGAGAAAAAATTAACGATTCAATAAAAATAACAGCCTCCGAAATGGAGGCTTTTTTATCTTTTAACATATGGAAAATCAATTCATTTCATTCGCTGTAATTGGACTAGTTGCGCTGTTACTTATTTTTAAATCGGTCATCATCGTTCGAGAAGCATCTGCTGTAGTTATCGAACGATTTGGAAAATTCCGACGTATTTTACAACCTGGATTTGCGTTAATCATCCCGTTTATTGATCGCCGTGCTGCAGTAATTAATTTGCGCGTTCAACAATTGGACGTAACAGTAGAAACAAAAACGTTAGACAATGTGTTTGTGAACCTTCAAGTGTCCGTTCAATTTAAAGTAGGAGCAGATCAAGTGAAAGAAGCGTATTACTCGCTCGACAATCCAAGAAATCAAATTTCTTCGTATGTGTTTGATGATGTCCGGGCAGAAGTTCCGAAGTTAGAGTTGGATGATGTGTTCGCTAAAAAAGAAGATATTGCATTGGCTGTACAACAGAATATTCACGAAAGTATGGATGAATATGGGTACCACATCCTAAAGGCATTAATTACAGATATTGATCCTGACCATAAAGTTAAGGACGCCATGAACCGCATAAATGCCGCAAAGCGAGATAAAGAAGCGGCAATGGAAGAGGGAGAGGCCAATAAAATTAAAATCATCAAAGAAGCTGAAGCCGAAGCTGAGTCAAAACGTTTATCTGGTGAAGGTATCGCTCGCCAACGACTGGAGATTGTGCGTGGATTTAAAGAATCGGTAGAAGATTTTAAACGTTCACTCGATCAAGTAACCCATGAAGAAATCATGCAGTTTGTTCTTATGACTCAGTATTTTGATACGTTGAAAGATATCGGTTCGAATTCAAAAAATTCTTCAATTATGATGCCGCATTCGCCAGGAGGAATGAAAGATTTTCAAGAACAAATTATTGCGGGAACATTTATCGGTAATAAATTTAAAGATCAGCAAGCGAAGAATCAATAAATCATGTTTTCAAATTGACCGTTCCGAATTTTTAACGTGTCATTTATACCAGTCCGGATAAAATCAACCTGAAAAAATCCGCCCATTTTATGGTTTATAGTGTCGTGATTATATATGGCAAATGTTCCATTTTCAGCACTCAAATATAAATTACCAAAGTATTCACCGAAACTTCCAGAAGAAGAGATAGGGTACACATCAATTCCACCATTATTGCCAAGGTTAAGCTGGATTTTTAGACTGTCATTGAAGGCAAGTAAAGACCAGTTTCCATTCGAATAAGATAAAGATTTTGTATTCATCGTAATCGGTTGATCATTGCATTCCAAGTAAACATAACTAGGAGTGTAAGCAATACAAGGAGCGCAAGTCCCACCACAATCGATACCAACTTCTCCCGGATCTAAAAACCCATTTGTACAGGCATCAACTGCATCTTCATCTTTTTTGCATGACGAAAAAAACACTAACATTGCAAATCCAAACCAATAGTAACCTTTCATAGATTGATGTTGAATAACGAATGTAGGAAATAAAACGCGATGAGTGAAAATTGGTCATACAAAACTGTTCGTGAACATTCGACTAATACATTTAAAGAAAAAGGTTCTCGATTCATTGGCTTGATTGTAGCCTGTCATTCGGAAGTTGAAGCGAAAGCACAACTTGAACTGTGGCGGGCTGAACACAGTCAAGCTACTCATGTATGTTACGCTTACCGCTTAGGAACAAATGGTGAACGCTATCGGGCCAACGACGATGGAGAGCCTTCCAATTCTGCCGGTCAGCCGATTCTTGGTCAATTGATTTCTGCTGGAATAACTAATGTGTTGTGTGGAGTAGTCAGGTATTATGGTGGGACAAAACTTGGTGTTGGTGGGTTAATTCAAGCGTACCGCGAAGCAGCCAAGTTGGCTATTGAAGCAAGTGTTATCGTTGAGCGAGAAGAAGAATGCACATTTCGAATCGAATTTGATTACGCTGAAATGCCTGCCGTTCTGGCACTCGTAAAGCGATCGACTCACCTAGTTCAACCACCGGAAATTAGCGATAGATGTGCTGTTGAAGTGAGTTGTCCTATTCGACATGTCGATTCAATGAAAGCACAATTAGCCACTTTTAAATCAATATCAATCATACCTCTAACTAATGGATAGACTATCATTTTTAACAGAATTAATTGCAATTCCCGGAGCGTCAAGCGATGAGTCGAAAGTGAAAGCATTTCTAATCGATTTCATTCAAAAAGAAATGAAAAATTGGAAATGCGAACCACAACTTATCAATGATCCTGATACGCAAGACACTTTTGCGCTAGTGTTTGGCACACCCCGAACGGCGATATATGCACATATTGATACCATTGGTTTTTCGGTTGGTTATGAACGCGATTTGATTAAAATTGGTGGACCGAGAAGTATGGATGGCATTCAACTTGTTGGTTCTGACAGTAAAGGTCACGTAGAAGCAGAATTAATGGTTATTGATGATGAGGA
The DNA here is from genome assembly GCA_044375095.1 of Crocinitomicaceae bacterium. Classification (GTDB taxonomy): domain Bacteria; phylum Bacteroidota; class Bacteroidia; order Flavobacteriales_D; family Crocinitomicaceae; genus M0103. The sequence goes on along the minus strand of JBILNH010000169.1, from coordinate 23 downwards.
CGGATCACATCACCTTGAATATG
>JBILNH010000203.1:0-3932 GCA_044375095.1 Crocinitomicaceae bacterium | reverse complement strand
CGAACGTACGATTGATCGTGGCACAATTTTAACATTTAAACCCAATTTTCGTGAAACCGCTGATACGATCCAATCGCCTTATTTGGATAATCGCCTTGGCGTTTGGGTAGCATTGGAAGTGGCTCGAACCATGGAAAATGGCGCTATCGTTTTCACATCCTATGAAGAACACGGAGGAAATTCCGTTGGGTATTGGGCGGATTATTTGAAAAATGCTTTTGCTACACGTCAGGCACTTATTTCGGATATCACGTGGGTCACTCATGGCGTTGTTCACAATGGAGGAGTCGCTATTTCCATGCGCGATAGTGGATTGCCGCGAAGAGCCTACCTCAACAAAATCATTGAATTAGCGAGAGAATCCGGTATTCCATTCCAACTAGAAGTTGAATCTGCTGGAGGTAGTGACGGGACGATGATTCAAAAATCTTCTGGATTAATCGATTGGTGTTTTATTGGAGCTCCAGAAGATCACGTGCATACACCCGATGAGTTGGTATACAAATCAGATGTACAAGCAATGATAGCCCTTTATTCGTATCTTGTTGAGCATTTATAACAGAATCAATGGAAAATACATCGCCTTCAGATACCTGTCAATTGTATAAGTATGACCGTGATTTTTTCATGGTTTCTAAAAACACACCTGAGTACTTTTCAATCGAATTTGTGAAAAGTGCAATTGACGCAGATTACGTTTCTTGGTTGAATTTTCATGATTTATCGGATCGAATATCTATTGAAAGACTCTGTGATCACTTGGACATCGACAAATTATCGGTCGAAGATATTTATACGGAGAAACGCAGGCCAAAATTGGAGGAGTATCCGAATTACATGTTTTTTTCTGTTCGGAGTGCATTACCTTCTGAACGCAGTAATGCATTGTTGAATCAAGAACAAATCAGCTTTATTCTAGGAAAGGATTACCTCATTTCCTTTCAAGAAAAAAGTTCGGATCACTTTAAAGATGTTCGTGACCGCATAGATCGAAAACGAGGTAAAATTCGCTATAAAGGTCCTGATTTCCTTTTGTTTCGAATGCTAGATGCCATCGTTGATAATTACTTTGAAGTACTTGAAGATATCACAGACACGATTGAAGAACTGGAAATGCGTCTCGTTCGATTACCGAATAGTGAAACGTTGCAAAAGATTGAATTTCAAAAGCGAAAATTGATTGAATTGCGGAAAATCGTCCTTCCACTCCGAGATGTTACGCTTCAACTTGAAAAGATAAAAAGTCCTTTTCTTGAAGTGGACAACCATTACTACTTCGCTGATTTAAAAGAAAATTGCCTTGGTATTCTTGAGGAAATCGATGCAAACAAGCAAATTCTCGAGGGTATGGCAAACCTCTATTATGCCATTCAGGGACAACGGATGAATGAGATCATGAAGGTCTTAACTGTTGTTAGTGCGATTTTCATTCCGCTCACCTTTATTGCTGGGGTTTACGGAATGAATTTCAAATACATGCCAGAATTAGAATATCCCTATGGTTATTATACGGTTGTAGGCTTTATGGTACTCGTTGGCGTTGGATTATTGTCATTTTTCATCAAGAGAGGTTGGTTAAAGCGGAATCATTGAGGTAAGATTTTAGACATCATGAATCTAATGAAAGGGTAAACACGCTTTTGTTAAAATTCTTCTAGATAAAAAAAGGCTCCAAATACATGGAACCCTTGATCAGCTTTATAAAAGTAATGCTTAAACATTCGGAGCAGCAGCCAAAATGGATACATCTGTCTCCGCCGCAAATTTTTCAAAATTCTTAACAAATTTCTCTGCCAGACTTTTTGCTGTCGCATCGTAAGCGTTTTTGTCCGACCATGTTTCTCTTGGGTTTAAAATCTCCGATGGCACATTTGGACAAGATGTAGGCATGGACAAATCAAAAATTGGCAATTTTTCAAATGTCACCGCATCCAACTGACCGGTTAACGCAGCGGTAATCATCGCTCGCGTGTAGGAAAGTTTCATTCGACTTCCCACACCATATGATCCTCCTGTCCAGCCAGTATTGATTAGCCACACATTGATGTCGGTTCCATTTAATTTCTCTCCTAAAAGAGCAGCATATTTCGCAGGGTGAAGCGGAAGGAAAGCGGCACCAAAACACGCTGAAAACGTCGTTGTTGGTTCTGTAATTCCAACTTCTGTTCCCGCTACTTTAGCCGTGTAACCTGACATGAAGTGATACATCGCTTGTTCCTTCGTCAACTTAGAAATTGGAGGCAATACCCCAAATGCATCAGCCGTAAGGAAGAAAATATTTTTAGGAGCTCCACCAATCGATGGCTCAGCAATATTGTTAATGTGATGAATAGGATAGGAGACACGTGTATTCTCAGTAATCGATCCGTCGGTATAATCAGGTGTCGAGCTTCCATCCTGGAATCCAATATTTTCAAGGATTGCCCCGAATTTAATGGCGTCGTATATCTGAGGTTCTTTTTCACGCGTTAAATCGATCGTTTTTGCATAACAACCACCTTCGAAATTGAATACGGTCTGATCTGCCCAGCCGTGCTCGTCATCTCCGATCAATCTGCGATTTTCATCCGAGGAAAGCGTTGTTTTTCCTGTTCCGGATAATCCGAAGAAAATAGCTGTATCGTGTTCTTCGTTACCGATATTGGCTGAACAGTGCATCGATAGTACTTTTTTCTCGTGCGGAAGGACGTAGTTTAATACGGAGAAAATGCCTTTTTTGATTTCTCCGGTATATCCAGTTCCACCAATTAAAATCATTTTTTTGGTGAAATTGAGTATCGCAAAGTTGTGTTGACGCGTACCATCCATTTCAGGATCCGCTTTAAATCCAGGAGCACATACAATATGCCAATCAGGTAGAAATCCATCTAGCTCTGTTGCACTTGGGCGGAGGAACATGTTGTAAGCAAACATATTAGACCACGGAAATTCAGTGACAACACGAATGTTCATTGCGAAACTTGGGTCAGCACAAGCTGCAGCATCCCGCACGTAAACATCTTTAGCAGTCAAATACGCTTTCATGCGGTTGTATATCGCATCAAATTTTTCCGGACTGAATTTTATATTGACATCTCCCCACCACACACTATTTTCTGTGTTTTCATCACAAACAACAAACCTGTCTTTCGGAGAGCGACCTGTAAACTCACCGGTTTCGATGGCCAACGCACCGGTATCTGTCAAAACGCCTTGACCAGTTAGAATAGTATCTTCAACAAGTTCTGCTGGAGTTAAATTCCAAAATTGATTTCCTAAGTTGGTCAAGCCAATAGAGGCACTTAGATCGGCATGCTTGCCGTATTTTCCGAAAATACTCATATGTTTAATTTTTCACAGTATGGAACCATTTACGGGGCAAAAGTACATTTTCTCATTGGCTTGAGTCCCAGTAAAAATGTGAAATTTACGCACAAATTAGGAGGTGTTGTTAATAAGTGAATTAGTGTTAAAATGACACTAATTCGACTAAAGCTTTTAATGCCGATCGGATATTTTGGTTCACCTCGCTGATAGATGCTGACATCATGTAACAGGGTGCAGTAACAATTTTATTCTTTTGATCCACTTGAATTGCATCAACAGTTTTCATCGTTCCTTTCGCTCCAATTTTTTTTAATCCTAATGTAAACGCGCCGATATCATAAGGTGAATCAGCAGCGGTCGAGCCAATTGTTAATGTGGCTTCTATGGATGAATTTTCAAGTGCCTTGGCCACAACGACCGGACTCACGCAAAGTGCAGCAATCGGTTTGCCGATATTTATCATATTGACAAGTAGAAGTTTAACTTTTGGGTTAATCGTCCCATCAGGTCCTTCAAATGCCCAATTGGTAAAATTCTTTGCACTACCAAATCCACCAGGAATTACTAATGCATCAATGTCTGCGGGTTGAATCGCAGAAATTTCAACCACTTCGCCTCGTGCAATT
>JBILNH010000098.1:0-9315 GCA_044375095.1 Crocinitomicaceae bacterium | reverse complement strand
ACCGAGACAACCAAGCGACTCTCCAGAACTGCCACGCTTTAACCTAAGTCGTAAAGTCTAGGTTCTAGAATCTAGAGATTCCTTGCTCTCACACACCCTTCCTCGATACACTTTTGTTTCAATTCGTTGCACAAAACCACTCGGTAGGCTGCGTAAAGTAGCTTAGCTTAGCGCCTGTCCGACGAAGGAGGATGCATCTAGGAAAGCCCATGGGCTGGCAGACTGACTTATCTCCTTCTCACAAAAAATTGCCGCACTTTCACCAATATCGAAAGTCTATGTTCTAGGTTCTATGCTCTAGCATCTAAAATTCACTTCATTTCGTATTTTTACAACATGTCCCATTTGTCCGATAGCATGCGCATTCTTCGTCACTTGACCTTGTATCGAGTGTTAAATCTATTGCTGCTCAAGTTTTCTTACTATTGGTCAAAATGGACGAAACAAACCATGCACCTCGGGTTACCGTTTTCGCTTTCCATTGAACCGACAACCGCTTGCAATTTAGGCTGTCCGGAATGTCCCAGCGGACTGAAACAATTTACCCGTCCAACCGGAAAATTAGCGCTTGATCTTCATGAAAAGATGTTAGCTCAAGTTTCGAAAAGCGTTTTCTATATCAATTATTATTTCCAGGGAGAACCGTTTCTGCATCCGGATTTCCTTCAACTTATACGACAGGCAAAAACACACAAGATCTACACCGCTACCTCAACCAATGCGCATTTCATTGACGAAAAGAAAGCATTGGAAATAGTCGATTCAGGATTAGGCAGACTCATTATTTCCATTGACGGATTGACACAAGAAACCTACGAGCAATACCGTGTACATGGTAAATTAGAAAAAGTTCTTGAAGGAACTAAACACCTGGTAAATGCAAAACGGCAACGCCAGTCTTCTTCTCCCCACTTGATTTTTCAATTCTTAGCCGTACGAGCCAATGAGCATGAAATTCCAATGATCCACCAAGTGGGCAAAGACATGGGTGTCGACGAAGTACGCATTAAAACGGCTCAACTATATGATTATAAAAACGGCAATCCACTTATGCCTAAAAATGAAGACTATGCGCGTTACCGCAAAAAGGCAGATGGAACGTACGTTTTAAAATACAAATTAGGCAATCATTGCTGGCGCATGTGGTCGGGAAGTGTGCTGACGTGGGACGGAAAAGTTGTGCCGTGCTGTTTCGATAAAGACGCGCACCATGTGTTAGGTACCGTCGAAAATCAATCGTTCGATAACATTTGGAAATCAGTCGCCTACAAAGCGTTTCGTTCACAAGTTTTCACCAACCGCAAATCCATCGATATCTGCACAAACTGCAGTGAGGGCGCAACGGTCTGGAAGTGATTATTGGCTCTCAAAAAACCGTGTAGATTTAATTGATTTGTTTTTGGAATAAGAAAATTAAACAAATAATCCCGCGTGTTTCATCGAAAATTCAATAACCATCCATCTCTCCTTTTGAGCAATTCAACCTTTTTCGATGCGTTCGCAGATAACTAAACAAAAAATTGTGGCTATTTTTAGCCCTCTAACATTATCCACTTATTACGGCAATATTAAAAATTAATTACTGACAACATCGTTATGAGGGGTATTTGTGCACTTTTTGTTTTCATTTCCTGTTTGTCATATTCTCAAGTAGATCATTGGGAAACGGTCGTTTATGATAATGACAATTGGAGTTATGTGGTGCCAAATGCAACAACTTCGGCATCATGGATTTCACCTACATTTTCAGTCGCTTCTTGGTCAGTTGGTCCAGGTGGATTTGGATTTGGCGATGGGGATGACAATACGACACTTCCAACGTCAAGCATTTCTGTTTATCACCGGATTGATTTCAATATAGTTGATGTAAGTGTCATAGTGAAAGCCGTTTTTAATGTTGATTACGACGATGGATATGTTGCCTATTTGAATGGGACAGAAATTAGCAGAAATGGGCTTTCTGGAGCCGGTCAGCCAACATTCAATCAACTGGCTTCCATATCTCACGAGGCAGCCCTTTACCAAGGTAATTATCCTGATCAAATTATTCTAACAAGTGCTATGCTCAATGGACTTCTGGTGAATGGACTAAACACACTCGCCATTGAAACGCACAATCAAACAGCTACATCATCTGATTTAACATCTCGAGCCTTCTTTAGTTTAGGTATTTCTGATGCATCCAATAATTACGGTCCAACTCCAACATGGTTTAACCCCCCTTTTGAGTTTTATCAATCGAATCTTCCAATTGTTGTATTAAACACACTAGGTCAAAGTATACCTGATGAACCTAAAATTGATGCGACCATGGGAATTATCTATAATGGTCTGGGAGCTACAAATTCCCTTACCGATCCACCGAATGAATTTTTTGGAGAAATAGGAATTGAAAAGAGAGGGTCTTCATCTAACACATTTCCTGCTGCTTCTTATTCAGTAGAAACAAGGGGTCCTGATCCACTTATTAATTACAATGTGTCCTTATTCGATTGGCCGATTGATAATGACTGGATTCTATACGCTCCGTATACAGATAAATCCATGATTCGCAATGTCTTAACTTACCACATTGGCAATCAAACTGGAAGATGGGCACCAAGAACTCAATTGTGCGAACTCATAGTAAATGATGAATATATGGGTGTCTATGTGCTCATGGAACGCATCAAACAAAGTCCAGGAAGAGTAACTATTGATCCCCTTGAACCAGCCGACACACTAAATAATGAGTTAACGGGAGGATACATTATCAAAATTGATAAAACTACAGGTGGAGAACCAATCATATGGAATTCACCTTTTACAAGTGCCTCACCGGGAAATCAAACCATAGGATATCAGCTTCATGAGCCTGCGCCAGATGAAACGAATACCATTCAGAAACAATACATCGAAGATTACGTGACGGAATGGGAAACGGCACTTGCGGGACCTTCTTTTACTGATCCGGTTACAGGATACAGAAATTACATTGACGTTCCTTCTTTCATCGACTTTTTCTTAATCAATGAAGTTTCAAAAAATGTAGACGGTTACCGAATCTCAACCTACTTGACCAAACACAGAACAAGTGAAGGAGGGAAGCTTGAAGCCGGACCGCTTTGGGATTTTAACCTTGCATTTGGAAATGCGAATTACTGTCAGGGTGGATTGACGACTGGTTGGGAAATCAATTTTAATAGTATTTGCGGCGGACAATGGCAAAATCCATTTTGGTGGACAAGAATGCTTCAGGATTCTAGCTTTGCTCATGATGTGAAATGTCGCTGGCTTGAACTGCGAGAAGGGGTTCTAAGTTCAAATTACTTAATGAATTACATTGACAGTTTGTCTACAGTACTTGATGAACCTTCAATTCGACACTTTTCGCGATGGCCTATTCTAGGAACATATGTTTGGCCAAATAATTTTATTGGAAACACTTTCCAAGAAGAAATTGATTACTTGAAAACATGGGTAACCAATCGATTGTCCTGGATGGATGCCAATATGTTTGGGTCATGTGATGACTTAGGAATTAGTGAAGAAAATTCATTGAACACCGCCAGCTTATATCCTAATCCTACAGATGGCCGGTTTACCATTGCTTACAATGGAGTTCTCAAGCCTCAAAAAGTAATCATAACAAATGCCATTGGACAAGTAATTAGTTCTGTGCCCCATTCGAGTAATGGCCCAATTGAAATTAATATAGAAAGTCATTCGAACGGGCTCTATTTTGTTCATGTTTTTACAACCGATTCGAAGTACCAAACCCTTAAACTAGTTAAACAATGAAACGTTTTATTTTGCCCCTGACTTTGTGTCTAATCCAACTAACTATTTTTTCTTCTTGTCAAAAAATTGAAGGTCCGGGTGGAACATCTGCAATACGAGGAAAAGTAATCGGCACTCCAATAAGTCCCAATGCATTAGGCGAAAATGAAGTAATCCATGTTACAGTTCAGAAAGGATCGGAAATTGAGCACGGTGAATATTGGTTGTTAAACGGAGCGACAGGTGGTCAACTTTATTATATCTGGTACAATAACCCGACGTGGATTTCGAATGGTGATCCACAACTTTCAGGGCGAATTGGAATTAAAGTTGATTTCAATTACAGCGATAACAATACAACTGTGGCTCAAAACACCCTCGATGCGCTACTTTCAGAGGTGTCAAGCGATTTTACTGCCTCTCTCAATCAAGACATTATTACCCTTACCAGTATTGTCAAACAGAATATTCCTGATGCGGAGAATGGCAATATCAATTTTACGGTAGACGTTGCAAATCAAGGTAAACCCGGTGAATTTAACACAGAAAATCCGATTGGAATGGCTGATGACCGAGTGTATTTGATCTATGGTGAAAGTGAATCATTCAATGAGTCTATGAAAACAGGTGCCGGTGGCGAATTTACTTTTGAAGGACTAAATCCAGGTAAATACAAAGTGTATGCATTGAGTGTTGATCCTCTTACCGGAGCGCAACTTCCAGTGTACAAATCAGTTGAAATTGCAGAAAAAGGATCTGTATCAGATGCAGGTTTAATTGAAGTACAATTCTAAAATATGCGCGGTTTATTTGTTATTTTTTGGTTGACCTCGTCTCTTGTTTGTAACGCACAATTGAATCAATTCTCAGGTAGGTTTGGGATCAATGGAAAAGTCAAACTATCGAAGAAATTAGCATTAAATACTGGGATACAATTAAGATCCGATATTTCAAATCTTCAATATAGAAGTACGAATTTCTTTTTAGACGGGACCTATCGTTTGGCGAAACCACTAAAAGTTGGACTCAACTACAGAAACCTTATTCAACCGAATGAACACGCACTACTTGACGGGAAAAAACAGGCATATAGAAACCGATTCCAGTTGGAAGTATGCGTTTCTCCTTTTGAATGGCTGCATTGGGACAAGTATATAGACATTGAATGGCGCACATTAATGCAATTCGAGCAATTTAAATTCAAGCGAAATCAACTTACTTGGCGAAATAAATTGACAATCAAACCAATACTTAAAAAAAGTATTTTTAATCCTTATTTATCAGCTGAACTATTTTACCGCTTCAACCAGTTTTCTTATTTCATTGATGAAGAGTTAATTACTCAAGGATTGTTAAATGAATTCAGGTACTGTGTAGGAACTGAAGTTAAGCTTTCAAAAAATGACGCTATCGATCTAGGTGTAATGTTTCGTGATTTTCAGACTTCAAGACCATCAAATTTGACACTAACGGTAACCTACATTCATGACTTTGGAAGAATATTTAAAAAAGACTAAATGTTAAACTTTACCAATCTTATTGATTAATTGTAAGTGGTTTGTGAAAAGCACCTTATTTTTAACCCATCTTAAATTTGAAACTATGAAGAAATTGTTCTTAACACTACTGACTTTTGTTGCTGCAGTATCCCTTAATGCACAGTCTGTTGACGAAGTCATCAATCAATACTACGAGACCATCGGAGGAAAAAAATGGGACGCAATTAAAGGAATGCGCATGACTGCCAACGTCGATCAGGGAGGAATGACCATTCCCGTGGAAGTTGTTTCTATGAGAGACGGACGTATGTATACCCAAGTTACATTCATGGGAAATACGATGATCATGGCGGCGTTTGACGGTAAGACAAGCTGGAGAACAAATTTCATGACCATGGCCGCAGAAGAAAGTCCATCGGATGATTCTGAAAATGCCAAACGCTCAGCTAAAGAGTTTCCAAGTGGCTTAATCAACTATAAAGACCTTGGTTATACGGCTACGTTGATGGGAACTGAAAAAGTAGAAGGCACAGATTGTTACAAAATCAAATTGGAAAAGAAAACGATGTTGGTGGAAGGAAAAGAAATTCCAAATGTAGAGTACCATTACATCGACAAAGACAATAAAGTACCGGTAATGACTGAAATGGAAATTACATCCGGGGAAATGAAAGGTCAGATCGCTCAAAATAAATTTAGCGACTACCAAGACGTTGACGGCGTAATTGTTGCCTTTTCAAATACATCCGGAATCAAAGACGGTCAATCTCAAACCGTCCAATTTGAAAAAGTGGAAATGAATCCAACTGTGGATGAAACGAAATTTTCATTCCCGAAAAAATAAGCCCTTTATTGATCGAAAATCAAACAACCTAAAAGCTCAATTTTACATTGGGCTTCTTTTTTAAATACCAACTCCTATGAATAAAATTGTTTCCATCCTGTTTTGTGTGGGTTTAACCACTAACCTATTTGCACAAGAGGTATTGAATTCCGGCGAACTTTTCGGTGATTTAAAAGCTCGACATATTGGTCCGGCATTGATGAGTGGACGCGTTTCAGACATTGAATTGCATCCTAAAAATTCAAATGTAGTCTTGATCGGTACAGCTGGTGGTGGCGTTTGGAAATCCCAGGATGGCGGCGTTCGATTCAATTCCATTTTTGATGGCTATTGCCAATCGATTGGTGTTGTGACGATGGATCCAAGTAACCCTGACAATACCTATTGGGTTGGAACGGGTGAGACGTGGACACGAAACAGCGTTTCTGCCGGAGATGGAATTTATAAAACCAACGACGGAGGTAAAAACTGGACCAAAATGGGATTGGATAAAACCGATCGCATTGCATCCATTCAAATTCATCCGACCAATCCAAATGTGGTTTATGTCGCGGCATTAGGTGCGCTTTGGGGAGACAGCGATCAACGTGGCGTTTTCAAAACGGAAGACGGTGGTAAAACATGGAACAAGGTACTTTTCGTAAATAATACCACAGGTTGCTCTGAATTGGTTATGGATCCGTCAAATCCAAATGTGCTTTACGCTGCTTTTTGGGAATTTAGACGCACAGCTTATTCATTCAATTCGGGTGGAAGTGCAAGTGCGCTTTACAAGTCAATTGATGGTGGAAAGACCTGGAAAAAATTGGAAAATGGGTTGCCAAAAGGGAAATTAGGTCGTATTGCAGTAACCATTGCTCCATCAAATCCTTCTATTGTGTACGCTGTGCTAGAAGCGGAGAAAAAAGAAGAGAAAGGATTGTACCGCTCAACAGATGGTGGAGAAACGTGGTCGTTTATGAATGGCGACTTTGAATTAACCGTTCGACCGTTTTACTTTTCACGCATTACCGTTGATCCGAAAAATCCAGATATAGTGGCCAAAGCAGGACTTTCTGGTTCCATAAGCCGAGATGGTGGTAAGACCTTTAAAGGGCTCGGATCAATGCACTCTGATATCCATGACATTGCGTTTGATTACGCCAACTCAGATAAAGTTTTTGTAGCTACCGATGGTGGATTGTACCGTTCACTTGACGGTGGATCTAGCTTGGAAATGATTGAAGATTTACCGGTGAGTCAATTTTACCATGTGACCATCGATAACCGTGATCCGTACTTTGTGTTCGGTGGATTGCAAGACAATAATTCGTGGTTCGGTCCGTCTGCGAGTCCGGGAGGAGTTGAAGCACGTGATTGGGAACTGGTTGGACAAGGTGACGGTTTTCGCGTCTATCCGCATCCAACAGAACCGCATATCGTGTATTCGGAAATGCAAGGTGCAGAAGCGATTTGGCGATTTGATGTTAAAAAGCAGGAAATCAAAGTCGTGAAGCCATACCCGGGTGAAGGTGTGCCTAAATTGCGTTTCAATTGGAATGCACCCATCTCAACAAGTAAACATAAATCAGATCGACTGTATGCGGGAAGTCAATTCATCCATATTTCAGAAGATCGCGGGGATAGCTGGAAAATCATTTCTCCTGATTTAACGACCAACGATAAATTGAAACAGAATCAAGAAGCCTCTGGAGGATTGTCTGCTGATAACTCCGGTGCGGAAAATCACTGTACGATTTTTACCATTGCAGAATCTCCGTTGACAGATCAAATCATCTGGGCAGGAACGGATGATGGACAGGTACAATTGACGCAAGACGGTGGAAAAACGTGGGTCAATCTGACAAAAAATATCACTGGTTTACCTGCGAACACCTGGTGTTACCATATTGAAGCCAGTACCCATGGAAAAGAAATAGCATATGCTGTTTTTGATGGTCATACTAAAAACGATTACCAGCCGTATATTTTCAAAACAACGGATTCAGGGATAACTTGGAAATCCATTTCCACTGCAGAGATCACGTCATTTGTGCGAAACATCCAAGAGGATTTCGTTAATCAAGAGTTACTTTTTGTTGGTGCTGAAAACGGATTGTACATCACCCTAAATGGTGGGAAAAACTGGTCGCCATTTACTAGTAACTTCCCACGCGCGGCTGTCCATCACCTTGAACTGCATCCTACAAAACATGCGCTTGTTGCGGCAACACATGGTCGTGGAATTATCATTATTGACGACATTTCTCCATTGCGAGTGATCAATGAATCCTTGCTTAAATCCAATTTGTCGTTCTTTGATACAAAGCCATTTACCATCAATGAAAAAAGCAATTTTGGTGGAACGGCACTTTCGAATCAATTTGTGGGCGAAAATCCAACCAGTAATGCACAGATTCGTTACTTCCTTCCAAAGCGCCATACGTTTGGAAAAATGACAGCTGAGATTGTTGATCTTCAAGGGAATACGGTAACGAAATTAGAAGCAGGAAAACTGAAGGGAATCAATACAATTCAATGGGGATTCAATGCAATGGCTCCAAAGGTAGCTAAAGGGAAATCGCTTTCGTTTGCAGGAGCCCCTTCAGTAATAGCTGGAAACTATAAAGTCAAAATTACCAAAGGAAATGACGTGTTTGAAAAGGAAATTAGTGTTCAATACGATCCGAATTCCAGTTTCACTGCTCAAGAAAGAGAGGCGCAACAAAAGGTGGTAAAGGAGTTATTTGATTTTATTCAAGATCTCGCGTATTTGGTATATACAATCGATCAATGGGATGAAAAAGTCGAACAGTTCCAGCAAAAAAACAGTGCGCCGAATAAAACAGTCACCAAATTGGGAGCTGAATTAGATGCGCTGCGTAATAAATTAGTGGTTACAACCGGAGACAATTACGTCGGTGCTGCAGAGCCTGAATTGAGGGAAAAGCTGAACGATATTTATGGAACGATCAATTCCTATTCTGGTGCGCCTTCATCTACGCAGTTGGAAAATATTGCAACACTTAAGACGCAATTTGCCAATGCAAAAACGGAATGGGAAAAAATCCAATCAGGAAGTGTAAAAGCCTTTGTGAAGGTAATAGAGAAAAACACAACGGTGGAGCAACCAAAGATTGCACCATTTGCTGAGTTCTTGAAATTGTAACCTTCTGAATATCGAGCAGTTATTTCGGTTATGAAGAAACGAATCGGAATACTTGCTTTACTTTT
>JBILNH010000096.1:0-9424 GCA_044375095.1 Crocinitomicaceae bacterium | reverse complement strand
ACATGCGCTATCCATTTGAAAAACAACCGTTCGATGTCGTATTCAATTTATTTACAAGTTTTGGGTATTTCGACGAACTAGAGGCGAATGAAGCTGTACTAAAAAGTATTCATCAAATGCTCACTGATGATGGTCAGCTGATTATCGATTTCATGAATGCTAAAAAAGTCATTTCACAGCTTGTTAAACAAGAAGAAAAGACAATTGACGGAATAACTTTTAAACTGGAACGTGCTTTCGATGGTCAACACATTCACAAGCAGATTCGTTTTAAAGATAACGGAAGAGACTTTCATTTTTCAGAACGCGTTCAAGCGCTAACTATCACCGAATTTACTCACCTTTTAAACTCGACAGGCTTTGAATTAATCCGTACCTTCGGAGACTTTTCATTACAGCCATTTAACGCGAATGAATCCGACCGCTTAATTATTCATGCCAGACGAATCTAATGCAGACAATTATCGTTTTTACCAGTTTAATTTTATCAGTTGTATTCGGTGGATTGATCGTTACCTATCTCAAGCAATCGAATAAAGCGCAAATCATCAAAGTGATGCTCGCTTTTAGTGGTGGATTTTTACTTGCCATTGCTTTTTTACATTTTATTCCCGACTTATATGATCAACCATCCATTTCGATTGGTACATATATTCTCGTTGGCTTTCTTATTCAATTGATTCTTGAATTTTTCTCTGGTGGAATTGAACACGGGCATGTTCATGTGCACAAAGGACAATCTATGCCTTGGGGCTTGTTTATTTCTCTATCAGTGCATTCCATACTTGAGGGAATCCCATTAGGAAATCAATTATCAGGCCTCTCATTGAATCATGTAACTGAATCTCTTCACCATCACGGTCATTCTCATGCGGATGGAGATGCCAATTCTTTACTCCTCGGAATTTTATTCCACCAGCTCCCTGTTGCTATTGCGCTAATGACATTACTCATCAACACGAAACTTTCCAATTTGAACTCGTGGGTTGTCTTACTGCTTTTCGGACTGATGACGCCATTAGGAGTCTTGGTTGGATTATTTATGCCTGCTGAACAGATCGGGTTGAATTACCACATGATTCTGGCGGTTGTTGTCGGCATGTTTTTACACATTTCTACTACGATTATCTTCGAAACATCTGAGAACCATAAGTTCAATCTATTGAAGCTTGCAGCTATTATGACAGGATGTGGATTAGCATTTTTTATTAACTAATCACACCGACTTTAATAAACGGCTTTTGATTAATCCGTATGCTACCGAAAGGAAAATAAACGTAGCAATTAGAAAAATATGCTCAGGCCAATCAATGGCAAAGTATAAGCCATTTATCCCTATTTGTATCGCAAAATAAGCAAAGGAAACAGTTAAATGACCAAAACCTTTCTCGTTGACTAAAACCTGGTACAAGTGCTTACGATGCGGTTTTAGTATGTTTTCTTTTGCGATTAGACGTTGAAAGATTGTCCATCCTGAATCAATGATATAAACAACAAAAAAAACCAACGGATTCGTGTCTCCAGATGAATTAATTGCTCCTAACGTCAAACCGATGAGTACAAATCCGAGCGGGATTGAACCGACATCACCTAAAAAACAAATGGCTTTTTTTCGGAGATTGAAAAATGAAAAAATGACAGTTGCCAATATCAATACGAATAACAGAAAACTATTGGTAAACGGCTTATCAATATTCAAAAGTAATAGTGCTAAAAGAACCGAAAGGCTGTTCAAGGCCGTCATGCCGTTTATTCCATCCATGAAATTGTAGGCATTCATGAGCCATAAGTATACAAATGCGATTAGTGGAATTAACCAAAACAATTGATTTCCCCACATCAGATCTGAAATACACCACGAAATTACGCCTGCGTGTAGAATCAATCTCAAACGTGCTGTAAGGTTTTTCCAATCGTCAATAAAACTAACGACACCAAGAAATAGTCCCCCGACAATTAGTGGTAAGGGTACGAAATCATATAAGAAACCATATATAACGAGTGCGATAGGATAAATAATTCCGGCGCCGCGAATGGTAACCTCTTTGTGTGAACTTCGGTTATTCGGTGTGTCAAAGAGACCCAATTTTGGAGCTAATCGAAGGTAAATCATCAATACACTCAGAAGAATCCCAAAAACACCTAGTATCAACATTGCGAACGAATTCATTACTTATCGATTTCAATTAACAACTGTTTAGCCAACGCACCGTAGGTATGCTTTTCAAGGACATAGGCTCTTCCACGTTTGCCCATTTGATGCAATTCTTCTTTTTCCAATCGGCTCATTTTAATAACTGCTTGCGCTATAGCTTGAGGATCTTCACTTGGAACTGAAAGTCCGCATTGCGCATCGGCAACAATATCGTTACCAGCATTGACAGAGTGAATCACTGGTTTTCCTGCGAACAAGTAATCAAACACCTTATTTGGACTTATCCCAAATCGATAGATGGAATGGTCGTGCCAGCCGAGGTAACATACATCAAATTGCTTTAAAATGGCTTGGACTTGATTTTTTGGAACTGGATCTAAAAAGGTAACGTTAACTCCAGCAGATTTCATCAATTCTGGCTTGTGCTGACCTTTTCCAACAATTACAAAATGAATGTTCTCGTGAGCTAATACAAGCTTTGACGCTTCAATCAGGTATTCCATGGCATTTGCTGCACCTAAACTTCCGGCATAACCTATAATAAACTTAGTTGTTGGAATATTACTTAACTGTTCATTGGTCAACTCCACGCCTTTTTCGAGTTCTTCCGGATCAAAACCGTTTGGAATACAATTGAATTTCTCGGGCTTTAATCCTCTGTTGACCATGTGTTCCTTTGCATGTGGAAGTAAGGAAATGACCTGATCTGCTCGTTTATAAGCAAACCGCTCAAACCAACCAATAAACAACACAAGCGGATGCCATTTCGACATTCCGCCAATTTCAATTAAAGAAAGTGGCCAAATATCGCGTACTTCAAAAACGAGTTTACAGTTGTACTTTAATTTCCAAAAAAATGCATTGAGAATTGGAAAGGGCGAAAGTGATGAAACAAGTATAATGTCTGGTTTAGGTAACGATTTTTTAGGAAATGAAAACAACCTTAGCATAAATTGCAGCATGACAAGTACCCTTCCTACGCTTTGAGACTGTCCGTAATTCCTGACCTTAACCCAAACGTAAGAAATTCCCTCAACAGACTCCCGAGTGAATTTACCATCAATAGTTGGTAGCTTTTGAAACAAATGCGAATAAGAGGATGAAATAATGTAAGGATTATGGCCTTGTTTTTTCCATTCATTTGCAAAATACCAAGACCTGAAATTCATCCCATGAATTCTTGATCCAGCGTATTGATTAATGATCCAAATTGTTTGATTCGCTTTCATCTTTTATACTACACCTGATTCATCGATCGGTTGATTTATATTCTGTTGATTTTGAAATGACCAAACGACAAGCAAAACTGACCAAAAACTGTAAAATACGATACCGCTTTGGCGTTGCAACATAGATTCGAATAAACCATTAAACGCAAGACTTGCAGATAGAATTAAAAGCATCCAGTTTTTTGAATTCCAACCTATTTTGAACCACATGGAAACGACCAGCAGTAATATAAGTCCTCCAACAATACCCACCTCTAAACTTGTTTGCAAAAACTGATTATGCGGATTAAACTGAATGGCTCCATTCTCATCCTTTTCGGCAAGTTTCTTTTGATTTTTTGACAACAAGCGATGGCTTAATACCTCATCAACATTTCCTGTTCCCACTCCAAAAGGATGCGCAATGATTTCTTGTATGGTTACCGTCCACATGACCAATCTAATCTCATTACCCGTTTTGTATCCCGGTTTATTTTTGACGTATTCATCTGGATTTTCAATGTAATTATCTAGTGACCTCCACGTAGCTTTCATGTCTGTTTTTACACTTGGTACATTAAGAATACCAATCATAAAGAATAGGGGAACAACAAGCATCAGAACTATTCTAGCGAGTTTCTTGAGCCTTCTTAAAATCCAGTAACAAGAAATAAAGCAACCCAATAAGACCATAAAAATTAGCGCAGAAAGAGACAAGCACAGTACCGCATAAAGGAATATTATTCCAGTAATTAACCATCCAATGATTTCAATTCGTTGTACTTTATTTTTCTCCTTTGTTTGCCACCATCCTGCGATTAAGACAATACCAAAAGTCGACATATACGTTGGGTGATGGATGGGTGAAATGAAGACAGATGTAAAACTCGTAAGGAAGTCTATTCCATTAGAATAGGAAGAATATCCATTTACGACTCCGCTAAAAATCGCCAAAACGTATCCTGCCATTGCTGCCCAAATTATGGGTCTTAACCTTATTTCGAATACGGGTTTGAAGGAAAAGAACAACGGAAAGAGCAGGATAGAAAGTTTATTTTCTAGGTAAAGTCCGGCGAGTTTGGGATGTCTACTGAAAATTGCCCCAACAGCATAAAGCAAGTATACAGTTGCCCAAATAACATGCGTTGAGTACCCTTTAAACGTAAATTGATTTTTAAATGCACCGATTGTTATTATTACACCAAGAAGGAGAATAAAAAGCACGCTAATCTTGGGTGAAATAAAAAACACCCCTGCTAAGGCCATCAGCGCATAATGAAACCAATTTGAAAACCTCATGATGACTTCATTTTCGATGATATAATCAAGCTATAGAACTTGATGAGTTTATCCTTCTCCGCATTCCAGTTATAGTGTGATTTAAATGCATTAAATCCGTTAATTCCCATCTGCTGTGCATTAATGGGATTGCAAATTAGGTTATTTATCGCTTCTCCGATTTCTTTTGGGTTAAGCGGGTCGACACAAACGCCACATGATTCTTTCTCAATAATTGAACGCCAAAGAGGGAAATCTGATGCAATGACTGGTATCCCAGCTGACATGTATTCGAACATCTTGATGGGTAGCGCCTCCAAGTAGCTTTTTGTTGGATGCAAGGTAACCATACCGACTTGCGAAGTGGCTAATATCTCCATTACTTGTTTACGATCTACATGACCAAGGTAATTCACTTTTTTCCATCCGGCATTTGCTTTAACCTGATCCTCAAATTCTTGGGTCGAAAATTTACCTGCAAGGACTAAAGTAGCATCGGTGTAATTTAACGCATCAACTAATTCCAACACACCTCGTTTAGGGAAAAGATTTCCGACGTAACAAATTTGTCCTGGAACTTTTTCATTGTCCAGCCCACTCAACTGCTCAACTTCATGAAAAAGTGGGTAATTCGCAACCATTTGCACATTGGAATTAACTATTCTAAATCGATCGCAAATGGTTTCTGTAACTGAAATAACACCTGACAACTGCTTTGCCACATTCAGTTCATAGCGATTGATAACCTTTGACACAACACCTCTGAAGACGGCTGGAATCCATGGCTTATCCAACACTTGCTTCGGAAGATCTTCATGTGCATCGTACACAACGATTTTACCTTTTTTCCTCAACTTCAATCCATAAGGCAATAGTTCTGGATCGTGAAAATGGTAGATATCTGCATCGACTTCAAGTGCTTTTTTGTAAACCGACCGTGTGGTGGTTAACATTCGTCGAAAACGCCCTTTACCTGTTCTAGGAATGGAAATAACGTGAACACCTTTTGTATCGAATTCAACCGTGTGTGCAGCAATGAGTGTCACCCTGAACCCATTTTCAACGAGCGAACAGCATTCTTTGTGAAAGATACGAATGTCATCAGATGGATGAGCCGAAGTGAGGTGACAGACGTGGAGCTGATTCATTCAGGTTGTTCTAATTTTTCGAAATTCGAAGTTTCAAGTTAATCAATAGTTCTGCCGACCTAAAACATGTTCTGCAGCTTCCTTTACCGCTTGACAGACAATCTGTACTTCTTCATTCGTGAGGTTATAATAAACTGGAAGCGATACCTCATTTTTAAATTTGGCATATGCCTCAGGATAGTTTTCCATTTTAAAGCCTCTATTTCTATAGGCTGTCAGTAATGGAAGTGGTATAAAATGAACGTTAACAGAAACCCCTTTTTCAGTAATCTTCTGAATGATCAAATCACGCTGTTCCTCATCGATTCCTATTATTCTCAATTGGTATAAATGGTAGCTAGTGGTCTTGTCTGTGGTCGTATGAATGGGGCAATCCGCCCATGATTCATTCGAAAAAAATCGATCATACATCTCGAAAATGTGTTTTCTACGATCTAAATTCTCCTGATACCTTTCCAATTCAACCAATCCAATTGCTGCTTGGATATCAGTCATATTGCATTTGAATCCTGGTTCTTCCACATCGTATCTCCAATTTCCGTTTACCGTCTTTGCAAGCGCATCTTTACTTTGTCCATGAAGAATTTTTGCAGAAAACTGCCGGTAAATAGATTCGTGATCAAAGCTATCTGGCAAATTAAAGGAAATGGCACCACCTTCTGCAGTTGTCAGGTTTTTTACTGCATGAAAAGAAAAGATCGATACATCCGTTAATGAACCGGTTCTTTTACCGTTCATTTGCGCACCAAAACTATGGGCGGCATCAGAGATTACAATAATACGACCGAGTTTTTTCTGAACATCGGTTGCAGCATGGAATTTAGCTTTAATTTGTTCCTCATTGACAAGATCATTAATCTCGTTGTAACTACAAGGAAACCCAGCTATATCAACGGCAACAATGGCTTTTGTTCTTTCAGTGATAGCTTCCCTAACAGCTGGAATTGACAAATTAAATCCTGAAGGATCACAATCTACCATCACAGGCGTAGCCCCAGCATGAATAATGGTGTTTGCTGTAGCGCAATAGGTATAAGCCGGAATAATGACTTCATCGCCTTCACCTATCCCCCACCAATGTAAGAAAACATGCATGCCCATGGTCCAAGAATTCACGGCTATTGTGCATTTCGAGTCTACGTAATTGGTAATTTGTTTCTCGAACAATTTTGTTTTTGGTCCGGTTGTAATCCAACCACTTCTCAAAACCTCAGAAACGGCATCAATTACTTTATCGTCAATTCTCGGAGGGGAAAACGGAATCATGAAGTACTCAATTAATTTGTTGCTAATTTACGTATTCTGAGCTTAGAAAAAGTCAGGGATAGACTTCCAACGCAAGATTTTATGAACTGATCGAATTTAAAATGACAACAGTTAATTATTGTCCTTTGATTTCTGTACCGCTTCAAAAATGACCTTTCTAAAACTCGCCTTACTCACTTCCAATGTTCCTTTTTCAAGTACAATTTCCTTATTCAGTTGACCAGCGCTCTCTCTATCTATATTTAGCGCATCCTCAATGTAATTACCGCTTAACTCAGTTACGACGAAGCCATTTACTCCATGCGTAATCCACTCCTTATTTGCTGGTAAATCACTCACAATTGGCACACATTTGTAGTACATTGCTTCAAGTAAGGATACTGCCGTGGCATCAGATTCAGGCAATGAAACAAAAAAAGTTGACCGCGCATAGTAGTTCGCATTTTGTTCGGGAGATAAAAACCCGACAAATTCAATCCTGTCTGACAGACCACTTTCCGTACATTGTGCCTTTAATTGTTCGGTATCTGTTCCACGACCCGCAATAATGAGCTTCCAACCAACTGAATTTTCGCTCAAACAGAACCTTTTGAATCCATCAATCACTTTGTCTATCCGATAGAGCTTGTTGTGCGTCCTGTTTGAGTAAATAATCTTTTCTTTTTCAATTGTAAGATTTATTGGATTGACTCCAAAATTACAGATCGTAACAGGTAATTTACGTTTAGGAATTAGTCGCTGCATTTCATCTGCGAGGAATTGTGCATCTGCTGTGCAATGATCAACCCGTTTTAAAACGAACTGAACCATTTTTTTCAATAGCCAGTTTTGTTTCGGGTTAATCAGAATATCACTTCCCCAAGCTGTAAGTACCAATGGTAGGTGAAAAACACCGTTTACCAACGTAACATAGAAGGCAACAGCATTTGCTTGATGCACATGAATGACGTTTGGTTTAAATGATCGAATAACTTTTGCGATTGCCCATGTAGTTCGCAACCAATTCAGCGGGTTTACCAATGAAAAATCAACCTGTCGGTAAGCCATATCTTTAGACAGAAATTCCTTTCCATTTGACACGACAAAAATACGAACGTCTTCTGATTGAATTCGATTGATGTAATTGGCCACGTGGGGGCTTGAAGTACCTACAACAAGAACGCGCAAATCACTCATTTTGCTTCGTGGTGTTGCTTTCTGTCCAATTTCCGTATGATCCGTGCCGGTGAACCACCAACAATTGTGTTTTCAGGTACATCTGTTAAGACGAGGCTATTTGCCCCGACCACAGCACCATTCCCGATGGTTACACCGGGCCCAATTACGACATTGGAAAAACAAATGACGTTATCACCTATCGTGACGTTTTCAAACACATGTGGGTTAAGCTCTGGGTATGCGATTTCCTGCTCATATGCAGTTCGGGATGCAAAAATTTTAACCCCTGGTGCACAATCAAAATTTTTCCCAATTCGAATATTGGCACCGCATCCCCAAAAAACGCAATTTGGCGATATGACCGATTGGCTATCAATAGAAATGGATCCTTCATAATTGCACCACTGAGCTCCACCGCAATGCAACACGACGTTGTTCTGAATGGACACGCGATCTCCCAGAGATAATTTTGATGCGTTGTAAATCTCTACACGCTTACCAAAAACAGTAGTTGGAAACCTCTTTTGAACACGAATCAGTGTTCGGTATGAAGCAACAACTAAAACGAACTGTCGATAAAGTACTTTAAACATGCTGTCTGGTAAATTTCGACTTAAATTTATGTAATCTTTTAAGGATGGCGAAAACCAACGATTCTTTTGTCAATGAATAGGTTGTTTTTTGAACGGCATTCCAGGAGTTTTTATAATTACTTACTCCATCCAATCCTTCACTGGCGCCCATATTTACATGTCGGTAACCATTTTGTTGTGCATGCTGAAATACTTCGTATTGGACAGCAACAGCCGCATACAAGGATTTGTATTCGTCATTCAAATAAGATGCAGCTAACCAATCGAATACTGTATCTTCGTGATACATGCATATCATTGCTGAAATTAGTTTATCGTCAAGAATTGCCACCCACATATATATCCCTGGTACTTTCCATAAATCAGCAATGAACTCTTTAGGGTAAACAGTTTTTGTTCCCCATCGCTTCGCCGAATCTTCATATAGCCTAAAATATTCCTCAAAATAACGGGAATCTTTAGTCATATGCACATTCACTTTTTCTGCTTTTATATAGCGTTTAATGTGTTTTTTGCGGGTTGAATTAAACCGTTCAACCACAGGTGTATTCTCTTCGCTTTCAAAAATATGGCAAGAGCGCTGGATAAGCTTGAACTTGTGTACGTATGTCAAATGAA
>JBILNH010000095.1:0-9436 GCA_044375095.1 Crocinitomicaceae bacterium | reverse complement strand
CCTATTTCTTTATAGGAAGTATCCTGTTGAATCTGTTTCTTATTGCCATTCTCTTCCCATTTCCTGCGCCGAAAAAACGAAAACGTGCCTTTTTGAATTACTTGGTATCCAAATTGGCGAAGTCGACTCTTTACGCAGGTGTTCATGTAAAAAAACGTGTGCATCATTCCGAAAAATTGGACTTTTCGCAGCCATCAGTCATTGTTGCGAATCACTCCTCTTTTCTGGATATCCTCTTGGTCATCATGCTCCATCCAAAGGCGATCATCATGGTCAAAAGCTGGGTGTACAATTCGCCTGTATTCGGATTGTTTATTCGCTATGCCGGCTATCCTTTTGCTGAAGAAGGTGCTGAATCGAACATTGACATCATCAAACGACGCGTTGCTGACGGCTATTCCATTGTTATTTTCCCAGAAGGTACACGCAGTGCAGATGGTGAGATCAAACGTTTTCACAAGGGTGCTTTTCACCTTGCCAAAGAATTGAATTTACCTATTCAACCGCTTTTACTTATCGGTGCTCATGAAGTGAACCCTAAAAATGATGTACTCATTAACCGCGGAGAATTGCACGTCGTCCCATTAGATCGCGTAACGTCACCTCAAGAGGAAACTGTCCGTGACTTTACCAAGCGCGTCAATCAACTCATGCGTGTGGCGTATACTCAAGAGAAAAGCCGTATTGGAACACCGAATTTCTGGTCGGCTGAAATCCTGAAGAATTACGTATTTAAAGGACCGGTTATTGAATGGTACGTGCGCATTAAATGGCAGCTCGAAAAACGAAACTTTGCATTTTACAATGCACAAATTGGCGACCGCACGAAAATTTACGACATTGGATGTGGTTACGGGTACCTCAGTTACTTCCTGCATTATTGCGATACAAAAAGACAGGTGATTGGATTGGATTACGACGAATCGAAAATAGCCGTTGCGCAGAATGGCAGAAAAAAATCAGCTAACCTGGCGTTTACCGCAGCTGATGTGCGGGAATACCCCATTGAAGCAGCAGACGTATTTTTCATCAATGACGTATTGCATTATTTACCTAAATCAGACCAGTATCAACTATTGGAACGCATCGTTGCGTTGCTCGAACCCAACGGCCTTCTTTTCATTCGTGACGGATTAGAAAACGATACTCAACGACACAAGAAAACCAAACTGACAGAATGGTTGTCAACCAACGTGTTTAAATTCAATAAAACGACGAATTCGCTGTACTTCATCGACGAAAATGAACTGCATACATTTGCCAGCAAGCACGGACTAGCCATTGAAAAAATTCAGCACTCCACAACCACATCAAACGTGCTTTTTATTTTGAAGAAATCGTGAACGACAAACATACATACGATTGTATCATCATTGGCAGTGGAATGGGCGGACTCACTGCGGCATTAATTCTGGCAAAGCACGGACAAAAGGTACTTGTGTTGGAAAAGAACCATCAAATTGGTGGCGCACTTCAAGTTTTTAGTCGCGATAAATGCGTTTTTGATACAGGCGTTCACTATTTGGGAGGATTAGATGAGGGAGAAAACCTGTATAAGCTCTTTAAGTATTTGGGCATATATGACGGATTGAAACTGAAACGGTTGGATGATGCATGTTTCGATTTGATTCGTTTTGCTGACGGAACAGTCGTTCCACATGGACAAGGTTACGACCAATTTA
Source organism: Crocinitomicaceae bacterium (assembly GCA_044375095.1). Taxonomy (GTDB): domain Bacteria; phylum Bacteroidota; class Bacteroidia; order Flavobacteriales_D; family Crocinitomicaceae; genus M0103. Next base: position 7,754 of record JBILNH010000095.1, on the reverse strand, counting down.
TATCGAACTTAGTGAGTGCATTTCCAGAGGAAGAAACTGCTATTCGAACGTTTTGCGCAAAGATCGTCGACATGTGCGACTATTTTCCAATGTACAATATTCAATTGCCAACAGGTAATTCGTATCAGGAAAATCCTGAGATTCTTGCCATAAGCGCATGGGATTACGTAAGCAGCCTAACCGAAAATACCAAGCTTCGAAATGTGTTATTAGGCTCAGGACCTTTATATGCCGGAGAGAAAGAAGCTACCCCGCTTTATGTTGTTGCGCTGATATTGAACAGCTACATTAAAGGCAGTTACCGCTTAGAAGATGGAGGCTCTCAAATTGCCAAGGCGTTAGTCAAACAACTTCGGTTACACGGCGGAGAAGTTGTCAAGCACAAAGAGGTCGTCACTGCCACGTACCATGAAAACGGTCAAGTCAACTCGGTCATTTGTCGAGATGGATCTGAATTTTTTGCAGGCCATTTTATTTCAAACATGCATCCGGCAATTACAATTGACGTATTTGGAAAAGAAAATTTTCGTCCGGCTTACCGCGACCGCATTCAACGGTTAGAAAATACAGTGTCGTCTTTTATGGTTTACCTTTCGTTCCATGAAAACAGCTTTCCGTATTACAACTACAATTTCTACGACTATTACACGGACGATATTTGGACAACGAAATCGTATAGCGCTGAAAACTGGCCAGAAATCTTGTATTTATGTACGCCGGCAACTTCTAAATCCGCTGAATTTGCTGAATCCCTTTGCGTGATGTGTTACATGACGATTGATGAGGTAAAGGAATGGGAGCAAACGTTCAATACCATTGCACGACCGGAAGAACGCGGTGAAGCATACGTGAATTTTAAAAAGGAAAAAGAGGAACGTGTCATTAGCCGATTAGCACAGCAATTCCCTGAAATTCGTGACTCTATCCGAAATGTCTACAGCTCGTCACCTTTGACCTACAAAGACTATATCGGCACCCCAGATGGATCGCTTTATGGGATCATGAAGAACTATAAACGCCCTGAAGCAACCGTAATCAATTCAAAAACCCGCGTTTCTAACCTGCATTTAACCGGTCAAAACATCGTTTTTCACGGTATCTTAGGTGCAGCCATTGGGGCGTGTGTAACTTGTTTTCACTTTATTGACCAAGAGTTACTTGTAGAGGAAATCAACGCAAGTGCTAAAAAGAAATCAACATGAGGTTAACTCACTCCTATTCAAAAATGGACGGTTGCGTATAAAAACCTTTATTCAGTCTTGTTGCGAACGAGGTTAATTCATACGTCAGTTGATACCAATCAAAGGAAAGACAGCACATTTCACCTGATTCTTTATCAGAGAACTCGCTACTCAATAGATAGACCAAGGAATGATCTTTTTTGATTGAACGAAAGAAAAATTACTCTATTCGATCGTATATTTGGAAAAATTCAACCATGAAAACACTTTTTTTATCCTCCATTGCCTTGATTTTTTCACTTTTAAGCCATGCCCAATCCACCGTTAATGGATCGCTCGTACACAATGGCTTAACCCGAACCTATTCGGTTTACTTACCGGCAGCATACGATGGATCAACGCCTGTTCCTGTTGTATTTAATCTTCACGGCTACACCTCAAATGCCGCACAGCAATCGATTTATGGTGATTTTAAACCCGTTGCAGACACCGCCAATTTTATTGTGGTGCACCCCAATGGAACGGTACAACCAGGAACGACAAATACACAGTTTTGGAACGTGGGTTTCTTCCCTTCGGCGGTGGATGATGTTGATTTTATAGAAACATTGCTTGATCAATTGATCAATACCTACAACATTAATGAAGCACGGGTTTATTCGACCGGAATGTCCAATGGTGGTTACATGAGTTATTTGTTGGCCTGTCAAAGTAGCCGATTTGCTGCAATTGCATCCGTTACCGGAAGCATGACAACCTCCACACTTAACGGTTGTAGTCCTACAAAACCAACGCCCGTTATGGAGATTCATGGTACAGCTGACGCAACTGTTCCCTACAATGGAACAACCGGAACTTCGCCAATTGTTGATGTCCTGAATTACTGGGCAACTTTCAATAACTGTCCTGCTACACCAACCATTACGCAAGTTCCCAATACGGTGACGACCGATTTATCGACTGCAGAACATTGGGTTTATGCACCCGGCAGCAATGGCGTTACCATGGAACATTTTAAAGTCATCAATGGCGGACATACTTGGCCCGGCGCGTTGTTGCCAGTTGGGGTAACCTGTATGGATTTTTCGGCAAGCAAGGAAATTTGGCGCTTCTTCTCACAGTTTGAAAATCCGCTAGCGGCAATCAATGAACTCACAATACAACCCGCTTCTGTTCTTTACCCGAATCCAAGCAACGGAAATGTGTGGTGGACATCAGCCTCTGATCAACCGATACAAATTACCGACTTACAAGGACGCGCGTTTGAAACGAAAGCTGAAAATGGAAAGTTAAGTCTCGGGTTTTTACCCAATGGCACCTATTTACTTCGCTCAGGAAATACAGTTGAGCGATTGGTCATTGAGCAGTAAGCACATCAAGTACGCACTGTTGCCGTTGTTCCAGTGATCCGGAAACTACAGTAAATGGCACGTTTTTCTGAACTAACGATTGCTTATACAATGCAAACAACGCGTCGCGATCAGTTGGATTTTCCCTCAGCGGATCTTCTTCCCATGGAATGTCGGGAGAACACAAAAAATAATGGTCGATCTGTTGATTGCTTGAAAGCGCATTGATTTCAGAAGACACCTCACCGTATTTTACCTTGGACCAGATTTCAAAAACGGTCATTTCTGTATCGTAAACTACGAATGGTTCATCCTTTAGCAGATCCCATTTTTCGACCTGTTCATTGGCCATAACATCAAGATCCGCTTGCTCATATTCACCGTTTCGTTCAGTTAAATAGTCGCGTGCCACTTCAGTAACCCAAGTACAACCGAACTGATCGGCTACCCATTTAGCCAGGGTTGATTTACCAGAGGATTCCGGACCGGTAAATGCAATTCGCCTCATGGTAACGTGGAGTTGATTTCTGTCCGCCAACGCATCCATCCAAAAACGGCTAAAACCGTGTAAAACACGTACAATAAACTCGTCAGGTAAAGGTCCTTTGAGTAGAATAATCCAACCGCAATTGCGTCAATCACTATCCAGTAGATCCAGTTTTCGAGGATTTTTTGAGCAGTCATGTAGGTGGCGATAAGCGAAAAGACAAAAATGGTGGCATCGACAAAAGGCAATTGCTGCGCGGTAAATGTAGCCGCTAACCATCCTAAACTGACGGCCAACATTGCTCCAGCCATTATCCAGACCACATGCGTTTTTAGTGTCCACATTCGAATGGGAAAATCAGCGCCGGTGCTGTTCCACTTGATCCAACCGTAAATTCCAAACGCCACATAACACACTTGTAAAGTAGCATCAAGGTATAAATACGCTGAATAGCAAATCCAAATGTAGAGCGCTGATCCGAGAATTCCCATTGGCCATGCAAGGAGATTTTTACGCGCCATCAACCACACATACGCCATTAAAGAAAGCACTGCCAACCATTCTATTTCACTGGTTTGTTTGGCCATTTCAACAAGTTGCTGGAATCCTTTCATCCCTACAAAAATGAGGAAAATACGCCAGATTAGTCGTGTCACACCACTTGCTTTTTTCCGTACCTTCGCATTCAATGAGATTTGACGAACTTCCCTTAGAAGGCGCTTTACTCGACGCCATAGGAGATATGGGCTTCGTAAACGCCACTCCCATACAAGAACAAGCCATTCCAGCCATACTCAACGGTAAAGACCTTATCGCTTGTGCGCAGACAGGAACCGGAAAAACAGCCGCGTTTATCGTTCCGATTTTGAACGAATTATCGAAAAAAGAAGACACGAGCATAGGTGCGTTAGTCATCGTTCCAACCCGTGAATTGGCTGTACAGATTGATCAAGAAATTCAGGGATTGTCCTATTTTGTTTCTGTTGGTTCGATGGCTATTTACGGTGGAGGAAGTGGAAAAGATTGGGATATACAGCGCGAAGCACTTACAGAAGGTGTTGATATTGTGGTGGCTACACCGGGAAAACTACTTTCTCACTTGGCGCAAGGCTACGTCGATTTCTCCAAGTTAAAGTACCTCGTGCTTGATGAAGCGGATAAAATGTTGGACATGGGATTCTACGATGACCTCATGAACATCATTTCAAAAACACCTAAGGAAAAACAAGGCTTGTTGTTTAGTGCGACTATGCCACCAAAAATCCGCGAGCTTTCCAAGCGCATACTTCACGATCCGACTGAAATAACCTTATCCATTTCAAAGCCGGCAGCTGGCGTGAAGCAATCCGTCTATTTCGCATTTGACACACAAAAAATTCCATTGCTCAAACATATTTTAGATGAGCGACCAACTTACGACAGCATCATCATTTTTACGAGTTCGAAAAAGATGGTGAGTGAAATCGTACATGGCTTGCGCAAAAATGGTCACCCGGCACGTGGGATTTCTTCCAACCTCGAGCAAGAGGAACGCGAAGAATTGCTCCGTGGATTTCGCTCGAAGCGCATACGCATTGTAGTTGCAACAGATGTGATGAGCAGGGGAATCGACATTAAGGAAATCAACTTAGTGATCAATTACGATACGCCATTTGATGCGGAAGATTACGTTCACCGCGTTGGTCGAACGGCACGGGCAAACACCAAGGGAGAGGCCATTACATTGGTCAACCCGAAAGATATGCGCAAACTCGCAGAAATTGAACGTTTGATTGAGGCTGAAGTCCCGCGACTTACACTTCCTGAAGTACTTGGTCCGGCGCCTGAATATATACTCGAGGCGAAAAAGAAAAAGCGCAAACCGTTTGGCAAGAAAAAGCCCTTTCATCGCGGTGAAAAAAAAGCTGAATAGGTCTTTATTCTTCCCTTGTTCCTTACTTTTGTCGTATGAAACGTCTCTTCGCCATTGCCCTGATTTTAGTCGTAGGTGTATTTGTAGCGTATTATTTCTCGCAACCAAAGGAGAAACCGCTTCCGATTATCAATCCGATTGATTTAAACGAAGAAATGGTTGATCCGGAATTGTTGCGTATTGGACAAGGACATACGATTGGATCGTTTTCATTTCGCGATCAAAATGGGCTAAAAATCACCGATAAAACCGTAAAAGGAAAAGTGTATGTGGTCGAGTATTTCTTTACGACGTGCGGAACGATCTGTCCCAAAATGAACATGCAAATGCAACGTGTACAGGCGGCATACAAAGGAGATAATCGCATCAAAATCCTCAGTTTTACAGTTGATCCGGATACTGATTCAGTTGAACAGATGAAACGTTACGCTAAGCAACATGGCGCAAACGATCAGCAGTGGCATTTTCTAACGGGTGAGAAAGCGGATTTATATGCACTGGCTCGGAAGTCGTTTTTTGTCTTGAAACCTGCAGAAGCCGAAAACCAAGGAGATGTGGGTAGTGATTTTATACACACGAATAATTTTGTGTTGGTCGATCAGCGCATGCGCATTCGCGGGTATTACGATGGCACATCAACCGAAGAAGTAGACAAGCTCATCCGTGACATGCAACGCTTATTGGAAGAAAATTAACCAACGATCATTTCACGAAAGGTCACATTGATTCGGGGAGATGAAATCCGCAAGCGCTTGGGTAGTTGATGCAACCAGTGTTCTTGAGTTTCTCCTTTCATTTCTAGCAAACTACCAGGTTCCAAGTCGACAACTCGTTTTTCTCCAGATTTTCGGTGCTTAAATACAAATGGGCGCTGTACGCCAAAACTCCACGAGGCAATGCTTCCACCAGCTTTCATTTCCCGCTCGTTATCTGCATGCCACCCCATACCTTCATTTCCGGAATGGTAGAGGTTGAGCAAACAAGCGTTGTATGTTGCACAAGTGCGTGTTTCGGTAAGTGCTTTTAACTTAAGCAGCACTTCGTTCCAAGGTAACGCAGGGTGTAATTTTCCTGAATAGTTGTATTTAATCCCTTTATTGCCATATAATGCCATTTTACGGTCAGTAATGTGCGTTTTTCCGAAGATGTGTACCTGGTCATGTTGCCATTGAATCTGCTGTAAAAGCTCAGTAAACAGCTCTTTTTCTTCTTGAGGCGTGAATTGTTTTCCGTAATAGATCGCTTGTCCGTCAAAAGGCAGCACTTGTTTAGTTGAATGGAAATCCTCAAAAAGTAATTGCGACATGTGTTACACGTTAGTTATTCCGCCGGATGTGTGATGATAACTACCATGTACGTTTTATACATTGAATTCGGTGAACTGGCCCAGCCGATTCCTATATCGACGTTATCCTTGTAAAAATCACTGATTCCCAATAAATGAACGCGATGTCCAGCTTTTTCATGCTGTTTCACACCGCCGTCGTTAATCAGCTGAACAATCCCGTCTACTGGTGTATCCGGTCCGGCGGCGATGGATTCACAAAAGTTGTTTTTCTTGTCTTTCAACCAGTAATCCGGCAAACGGTATCCGGCCTTATTGATGTAGTAATTCATCCCGTAACCTTTCTTATCGACGTGACTGAAATAGTTGTTTCGTGCCATATCTTCTGCCTTCGTCTGGGCCACTTGAGCAAGCGTAGCGTTCCATTTTAAGCGTTTTCTTGGTGAAATCCCGCTAAGAGATAGTCCGACATCTTTTGAAAAAGCCGATGGATTTGCCCGCATGGCATTTAAGTAATCAACGGCCTCTTTGAGTTCGGGAGATTGCGTTAAACCAAGGAAAGGCAAGAATGAAAGAAGTACGATGAGCAATTTCATAATGGGCGTTTTTAGAACAACAAAAATGAATGTGTTTGGTTGCAGGTAGGTAGAAAGGCACTTTATTTATAGGCAAAGTTAACGTTAACGGAATAATTGATGTGGCCGTTGAAATCGGATTTGCTTGGCAAGATGGACACGCCCACGAGCAATTGATTGGGATCAGTAGGTGTGATCATCAACTGGTTATGTCCGGGCGAACGCGAAAATCCCAACACAATTTCACGGGCAACCTCTTGAACGGATTGACTGGTATCGGCAAAGAAAACCGGATACGAAATTTCACCAAATATGAACAGGTCCTTTGCCATGCCTGTTCGTTGCTCAAATGTCCGTTCTTGGTGATTGGCAATATCGAATTGTTCGTCGTGGGGACCTTTATCTTTGCTTACAGAATGTCCAACTTCGAGGCATTTGACCAAGTACTTGCAATGGTAGGCTGCAACCGATGACACTCCGGAATGGTAAATTCCGGTAGCTAAATTTTTCTTTTTTCGGTACGCATTCATTTCATCGAGAAAGGCTTTTTCCAGCGCTGTTTGGGCCTGAACAAAACCAGATAGTGAGCCGATAATGGCGATAAAGAGTACTTTTTTCATACGTTGGGGATTGGGGATTTCTCTTTAAACGAATGAATGGGGAAAGTATAACAGGGGTCTCGGTACATCCACCTTACGGCGGACATGCGACACCTTGACATAAATTCCATCCACGGCGGGCATGCGATGTGACTTGTTCTAGGTGATCTCGATACGTACCTCTCTTCGTTCGGTCCACTCGATCTGCCTTGAACTTTGAACGCGAAACTTTAAACTTTGAACATTAAACTTTGAATATTAAACTTTGAACGTGAAGAATGTCTAGAATTTAACGGCTATCGAGTATCCGACCATCCTCGGCTGGCAAGCTTCGGTGGATGTACCGAGATAGCCATGAAACAAAAA
>JBILNH010000094.1:0-9520 GCA_044375095.1 Crocinitomicaceae bacterium | reverse complement strand
CAACTTCGCGGATTATCTAAAAAAGATGCGCTTACGAAACTGAACATGTGGTTGGAGAAATTCAGCATTACGGAATGGCGACATAAGCGCATTGAGGAATTGTCAAAAGGTATGGCGCAAAAGGTTCAGTTCATTTGTACGGTGCTGCATGAACCTCATTTACTTATTTTGGATGAACCCTTGAGTGGATTTGATCCAATAAACATTGAGTTGATTAAACAAGAACTTATTGAACAGAAGATGAAGGGCAAGACTGTCATTCTTTCCAGTCATAATATGAATAGCGTTGAAGAAATGTGTGACCGCGTCGCGTTGATTCATCAATCCAAAAAGTTAGTAGAAGGAACGATTTCTGAATTGAGAGAAGAACGCAAGTCTGGGCTGATTGCAGTCAAATTCAAAGGGAATATGATCGCATTTGTGAATGCATTGTGGGCCGGATTTGAAATAGTTGACAAGGAAATTCTTGGGGATGATCGCTTCTTAGTCAAATTGAAATTGAGGGGAGAAAGTACGTTCGAAGATGTGTTGCGCATTTCAATGGCATCTGTTCAGATTGAAGGTGCATGGGAAATTTTACCATCAATGCAAGACGTCTTTGTCGATTTAGTTCAACCAATTAAAACTGATGAATTATGAGATCGACTTGGTTAATTGCAGTGCGTGAATGGCGCGAACGGATGAAATCGCGTTCCTTTTTGCTTATGGCCTTATTTGGTCCTCTGGCTATTTTGGTGCTGATTTACTTCTTGTTTGAATATGGAGGTGAAGGGAAACAGCGCTGGAATGTACTCATTACTGACCCGATGCACATCATGGCCAAACGAATTACGCTTGGTACAGAGAAAGACGTGAACTATACGTTTATTTCCAGTTATGTGGAATTGGAAGAATTCCGAGATAATCCCAATTACCAATCGTATGATGCGCTCGTTGAGATCAATGAAAAGATCCTTAACAATAAAACAGCGTTTGTTTTTTACCGTGAAAAACCAACCGTTCGGATGCAAACTAAAGTGCAATACCATGTTGAACGGCGAATTGAAGAAGTGATGATTGAGGAATTCACCTCGCTTTCTGTCCGTAAATTCAGGGAAATAAAACAGCCGCTGAATATGGCATTCAGAGACGTGTATGATCCAATGGACGAAGCTTCGGATATTCGCGGTTGGGTTGGCTATTTTTATGGAGTCCTCATCTTCTTTTTCATCTTTTTATTCGGCATGACGATATTGCGAAGCGTGACGCAAGAGAAAAGTAACCGTATTGTTGAAGTACTTCTTGCAAGTGTTTCGCCTCGCGCATTAATGGCCGGTAAAATTATCGGAATAGGAATGGCCGCATTTTTACAATTTGCACTTTGGAGTGGAGTGATTGCTATTGGACTTTTTGTACTTCGAACATGGGTTTTTCCTGATGCACTTGATGCGTCTACTATGGATGTGCTTCAATTGGTAAAAGAACAAACACAACTCAATGAATTTTATGTAGCCAAAGAGTACAATGATTTCGTTTCATTGATATATGATCGTGTCAATTTTACGGTTATGACCAGTTACTTTTTAGTGTTTTTTGTAGCCGGTTATTTGTTTTATGGGGCATTTTTCGCTGCTGTAGGCGCAACTTCAGGCTCTGAAAATGACGGTCAACAATTCGTTATTCCATTGATTATGATCCTTTGTTTTGCGCTGTATGCTGGTTATTCAGTGGTGAATTTTCCAGAAAGTTCATTCGCAAAAATCGCTCACTATTTACCTTTTACATCTCCAGTAGTTGTCTTAGTGAAGTTGGCTCAAGGTTATGAACCTGGACAAGGTTATCTCTTGTATATTTCATTGATTGTATTACTTTTTTCAGCATTTCTCATGTTGTTAATTGCCGGTCGTTTGTATAAAAATGGTATCTTACAGTATGGCCATCGCGTTAAGTTGAGTTTGATCTTACGTTGGCTTCGAAAACGGTAACGATGAGAAAAGGAGTGATTGATCTTGGAACCAATACGTTCAATTTATTGATCGCAGATGTCTTCGATCACTACTTTGAAGTCGTTCATTCCGCTAAAAATGGTGTGGCGCTTGGTATGGGAGGAATCAATCAGTCCATTATTACAGAAGACGCAATTGTTCGTGCATTAATCGCCCTGGCGGATTTCAAAACGGCGTGTGATGAGTGCCATGTAGATTGCATACACGCTTTTGGTACCTCAGCAATTCGCGATGCTTCCAATTCAACTGAATTTATTGAGCGGGTGAAAGAACAAACAGGAATAAGCGTTGAAATCATTAACGGAACAAAAGAAGCAGAACTCATCTATTATGGGGTGAAGTGGACGTATAATTTTGAAGAGCCTGCAGTAATTATGGATATTGGAGGTGGTAGTACCGAGTTTATTTTTTCTGATAAGCATGGAATTCGTGAATTGATCAGTCTTAACATTGGAGTATCGCGAATTTTTCAAGAGTTTACATTCAACGACCCACTTTCTGCTGAGGATGTAAAAAGGGTAGAGCAATGGCTGGAGACAAAATCAAATGGTTTTTTCGATAACAAAAAGGAAGATTGCCTTCTAGGTGCGTCAGGAAGTTTTGAAACGTTTTATGAATTGATGTTCAACGTGCCTTACCCGGTATCGTTTGGCACTCAAGAACTGAATATAAATGAATTGAAAGAATCGCTTAAAGAAATCATTTCATCAACACAAAAAGAGCGGGATGAAAACCAATGGATAATTCCTATACGTAAGAAAATGGCTCCCATTGCGGCAATTAAAACCAATTGGATCATGCAAAAATTGCAGACAAAACGCGTGTTGATTTCGCCATTCTCACTAAAAGAAGGTGCCTTGAGTTACGCTATCTGACGTCAACATCGTTGGATTGGTTGATTCTTTTTACTTTCGTACAAAACAATCTAGCATGTCCAAAATATTAATTATCGATGACGAACGCGCAATCCGAAGAGCATTGCGTGAAATATTTGAATTCGAACAATTTGAAGTCGATGAAGCAGAAAATGGCAAGCAAGGTTTGGAAAAAGCCTTAGCTCAGTCCTACGATATCATTTTTTGCGACATCAAAATGCCAGAATTAGATGGAATGGAGGTCCTGGAAGGTATAACAAAGGCAAATATCGATGTGCCGGTAATCATGATTAGTGGTCACGGAAATATTGAAACGGCTGTACAAGCTATTCGCAATGGTGCATTCGATTTTATTGAAAAGCCGTTAGACTTGAATCGTATTTTGGTAACCATACGCAATGCGCGGGATAAAACGGTTTTAGTTGAAGAAACCAAGCAGCTAAAAACGACTGTAAAACGATTTAAAGGCAGTTCAATTATTGGGGAAACTGAACCAATTGTTCATATCAAGGAGATGATCGAAAAAGTCGGACCGTCAGATGCACGTGTACTTATTACAGGTGAAAACGGTACAGGAAAGGAGCTTGTTGCGCGATCATTACATGATTATTCGAGTCGAAAGAAAATGTCCTTTATAGAAGTGAATTGTGCGGCAATTCCAGCTGAATTAATTGAAAGCGAATTGTTTGGTCATGAAAAAGGCGCATTTACGTCTGCGGTAAAGGATAAAAAAGGGAAGTTTGAACTGGCTTCAGGCGGGACATTGTTCTTGGATGAAATCGGAGATATGTCTGCATCTGCTCAAGCAAAAGTGCTGCGTGCGTTGCAAGAAAACGTCATACAACGCGTTGGTGGTGAGCGCGATATAAAAGTGGATTGCCGAGTGGTTGCTGCGACAAATAAAGATTTACGCAAAGAAATTGCCGAAGGACGGTTTAGAGAAGATTTATACCACCGATTGGCTGTTATTTTGATTCATGTTCCTTCCCTAAACGATCGAAGAGAAGATATTCCGTTATTGGCGGATCATTTCATGACGTTGATTTGTGCTGAACACGGTATTCCAAGAAAGTCATTTACCGACGATGCCATGGAGGCATTGAAATTGATCAATTGGACGGGTAATATTCGTGAATTAAGAAACATTGTCGAACGCTTAATTATCTTGGGTGGACAATCGATTTCATCGCAAGAAGTTCAAATGTTCGCTAATCCAACGAGGTAATTTTTACGTCATAAAACTTAATTGTCCTGAGTGACCAGTTGAGGTACTATCAATCGTCATCATTGGAATGTGCAGTTCATTCATGATGAGGTGTTGAACGAACTTGTCAGAAAACGCATAGAAAGTATTTTGATAGAACGTTGCCGCGATCATATCTATTTCGTTGTTTGCACAGTACTGAATTAAGTTTTCATCAAAATGCTTACGCTCCAATAGTTCAATTTTAAAATTGACTTTTTCGCTTGTTAGGAATTCTTTACAAAGTAGCATATTCATGCTTACTTTTTTCTTCAATAATGGGTCGCTGTGTTTTCCACCGATCAAGATAATCTCGGCATCAAAGAACTTTGCAATTAGGGCTGAATTTTTAACTATTTGAATGCTTTCCCTTTCAAGATCAATGGTCATGACGATCCTATTAATCGCTCGGTAAATCGTTTCCTCTTGCACAATAAGAAGTGGGATTTTACTGCTCTCAACAACGCGAAGCGCATAACTTCCAAACACTTTTTGCACTCCTTTTTCTCCATGCGTTCCCATGATAATAAGATCGGCTGTAAGCGATTCCGCAATTGTGCCGATATCGGTGAGGTAATTTCCAACGACTATAGCTGTTTCGACTGCAGTGTTAAAGTTACTTTCGGAGATGAATTTCGCTATATGCTCATTTGCATCGTTGATTTCGCTCTCTTTACTGACGACATGCAAAAGGGTAATCTTCGCATTCATCTTGGAAGAAAATCCAATGGCGTATTCCACTGCACGCACCGCAGCTTTGGTAAAATCAACTGGTACGACAATCACAAATGATGTTGACATAGAAAATGTGTTTTAGCACTGCAAGATTACTAATTTCTGAAGGATTCTTTGTCATTTTTGGTTTAGTTTTAGGCTTTTAGCTATCGGCTTTAGGCTGTAAGCAATATGCCAGCATAAAGTCTATCGCCTAAAGCTTAACGCCTACCACCTAAAGCTAAACCAAAACCCCACTAAGTTGTTTCAATAGTAAATAACACTTTATGAAAAGAAATCGCTTCTTCAGCTTGCTAACCATAATATGCACAGTTTGTGCAGTTCATTTAACGTCCTGTGGTCAGCGTCAGTTAAATCAAAAACAAATTCAACCTGTAAATATTGCTGCGAGCGATACAATCACTTTAGGCGGTGGTTGTTTCTGGTGCATTGAAGCCGTTTTTGAGCGCATGAAAGGGGTTAGTTTAGTTGAATCTGGTTACGCCGGCGGAAAATTACCTAAGCCTTCGTACGAACAAGTGTGTACCGGAAGAACAGGGTATACAGAGGTCGTACAGCTCGTGTTCGATACAACAAAAGTGAATTTAGCTACCATTTTACAAGCATTTTTTACTGTCCACGATCCTACAACGCTGAATCGTCAGGGTGCAGATGTTGGTCCGCAATACAGATCAGTCATTTTTTACCATTCTGCTTTGCAACAGCAATTGTCGAAAAAAATTATAGCTGAACTTGATGCCTCAAAGGCTTACGACAATAAGATAGTCACAGCCGTTGAACCTGTCATTAATTATTTCTCAGCAGAAGGATACCATCAAGATTACTACGATAACAATTCATCGGCACCTTATTGCCAGTTTGTGGTTCAACCAAAAGTGGAGAAATTCGAAAAGGTATTTAAAGCCTATTTAAAAGAGTAATTACCCGAACATTGCGCCGAATTGTCCTCCGCTGTGTGTCGTTTCATGTTCCATTGTGAGCAGTGGTATGTGTAAGTCATTATTGGCCAACGTCCGCACAAACGAATCGGTGAAAATGTGAATGTGTTGTTGGTAATACGTTGCAGCAATCATGTCTACTTCTAATTCCTTGCTTAACTTGAAAATATTTTCTACGAAATGTTTACCATCTACCATTTCAATTCTGTGCTTGACCCCATGTGCGTTGAGGTAACTTCGACAGATTAGTATATTTCGGTCACTTTTCGCCTTGAATGTACTGTCTTTTTGTGTAGCCGCAACCAATATGATTTCAGCATCAAATAGTTTGCCTAATGAAGCGGCCATCCTCAAAATTTGGGTACTTTCCCTTTCGGTATCGATCGTTAATATAATTCGATTAATTGCATTAAAGCTCGTTTCCTCTTGCACAATGATAAACGGTGTATGGCTGTTTTCAACGATTTGGAAGGCGTAGCTGTTAAACAATTTGCTTATTCCCGATTTTCCATGCGTACCCAAGATAATCAAGGAGGCATGGGTAACTTTCGCAACTTGTCCAATACTGGCAGCAATTTTACCAATAACCACTTTCGTACTGCACTTCACGTTGGATGGAATATATTCATCTGCAAATAAACCCAATTTAACACCTTCTGACATCATTTCTTGATCGTCAGAAACCACATGCAAAAGCATGACTTCATCTCCGGGTTCTTGAATCAAACCTACAGCAAATTTAATGGCACTAACAGAGGCGGGTGTAAAATCGACGGGGACTAGAAATAACTTTGGTTTGTTCATTTTTTAGTGATTTTTTGATTCACTTCAAAGGTACCCATGAGTCAAATTAAATCACATGTAATCAGTCAGTTAATTAAATGATTTATGTCAATCTCAAAGCTGATTTAGGTCATATTTTAAGGGTTGAATTTACTAGCTATCATTTCAGGTAAGTCAATTACTGCACAATTCGTATTTTAGCGCAAATTTCCATTTGAGTAATGGACTCAATTTAATCAATTTATGAAACTGGATTTCAAAAAAATGCTTCCACACCTCGTAGCTGTAGGTGTATTCGTCATTCTTGCTTCTGCTTATTTTTCTCCTGTTTTTAATGGATATCGATTGAAACAAGGTGATATCACCCAATTCCGCGGTATGGAAAAAGAAATTGCAGACTACCGAATGATTCATGAGGATGAACCGTTGTGGACAAATTCGATGTTCGGTGGTATGCCAGCATATCAGATTTCAGTCGATCATCCGGGCAATTGGATGTCATACATCGACCGATTTTTGCGTCTCGGATTACCAGGTCCTGTTGGTATTTTGTTTATGGCGATGCTCGGCTTCTACATTTTCGCACTTTGCATGCGCATAAATCCATGGTTAGGACTAATTGGCGCGGTTGCCTTTGGTTTTTCAACGATTAACATTTTATATATTGGTGCTGGTCACGTTACGAAAGTCAAAGCCATCACCTACATGGCACCAACCTTAGGTGGATTACTATTGGCTTTTAGAGGCAAATGGTTAGTAGGAAGTGCTGTGTTTGCCTTGTTTTTTGCACTGAATCTATCTTCCAATCACTTGCAAATGACCTACTATTTGGCCTTTTTATTAGGGGCCGTAGCTGTGGCTGAGTCCATAAGATTGTTAATTAATAAACACTACCAGGATTTACTTAAAGTTGTCGGTGGTTTAGCAGTTGCAGCACTATTGGCTATTTTACCATCCATTGGAAACTTATGGTCGACATACGAATACAGTAAATTCACTACTCGAGGAACGTCTGACTTGACGATTAAACCGAAAGGAGAACAAAAAAGCAACCTTGAAAAGGAAGGTCTTGCTACCGATTACATTCTCGAATACAATTTCGGAAAAGGTGAGTGGATGTCGATGTTTGCGCCAAATATAAAAGGAGCAAAAGATGACCTTATAGGAAACGATGAGGATGTTATAATGAATGTGGAAAGTGAATATGCTGATCAAATCTCGAAAATGAATCGCTATTGGGGTGGTCAACGCATGAGTGGGGGAGCATTCTACTTCGGTGTGGTGATGTTCGTCTTTTTTGTGTTTGGGTTGATCTTTTTAAAAGATGCAATCACCTGGCCTTTTCTCGTGATAACCATTCTTGCCGTACTGCTCGCTTCTGAAAATCCGGGGGGAATGAATGATTTTTTCATCAACAAATTCCCGCTTTACAACAAATTCCGTGACTCGAAAATGATACTTGTGTTGATTCAAGTGATGGTTCCTGCCCTCGGCATGTTGTTTCTCGACCGTTTTCTCAAGAAAGAGGATATCAGAGGAAGCAAAAAGCATTGGTTAATCGCTGGAGGAGGGGTTGTCCTCTTTTTAATTGTGATGTATGCATCTCCTTCAATGACTGGTTCATTTATGCGAGCAGATGAAACGCAGCAAATCAATGAGATTTTAAAGCAAACGAAAGATCAGCAACAAATTGATTTCATCAATGGCCTAGAAAATGCGTTGATTCAATCCCGCACGGAAATTTATAAATCTGATTTATCACGCGCCATTTTACTCGCTTTTGTTGCACTGGGAATCATTTTTGTGACGGTTTATTCAAAATTATCGCACGTTGTGGTTATGCTTATCGCCGGAATTACCGTTTTTGGAGACAATTGGTCGGTAGCCAAAAGGTATCTCAATAATGAAGATGAGAGCGGTTCATATGCAAGTTATGAAGATGAAGAAAAGGCTGCGTTACCTTATCTTCCTCAAACCTCCGATAGTTATATCCTTGAACAAGAGAAGGGAGGCGTTTCGAATTTTGAAAGTGAGGTAAGTAAACTGATGGATGCTATGCCGGATGCACCCAATTATGAAGCTATTGAAAATGGGTCTTCCCAACGAATGTTAGCTGAATTTGGCGCCTTAAATCTGAACTCAAATTACCGAGTATTCACTTTTGGAAACCCATTTAACGAAACGGCAACAAGTTACTTCCACAAGAGCCTTGGGGGTTACCACGGCGCTAAGTTGAAGTGTTACCAAGAAATGATTGATTTCCATATCATGGAAGCGATGAATCAAGTAAATGCGGAAATCAGTGCAGAGAAGAATGTGAAGCTTCGTGAATACGCCCAAACACAACCCATTCCGCAAGATCAAGCACAGGCTGTATTTGATTCGATTCAGTTAACTGAGGTTTCATTATCCGAAAAAGCAACTGTTTTGAACATGCTCAACACGAAGTACATTGTGCTTAATCCGGCTCAACGCGCAATTAAGAATACCAATGCCAACGGAAACGCATGGTTTGTAAGATCCGTGAAAAGTGCAAAGAATGCAAATGAAGAAATGAGTTCCATTTATGGCTTGAATTCAAAAACCACTGCAGTCGTGAATACGAATGAATTTAGTGAGACTGGGATTTCCTCTTTCAAAGGTAGCCAAGATAGCACGTCATCCATCAGAATGACCAATTATGGAACAAAGGTGTTGAAGTATACGTCAACTTCTTCTCAAGCGCAGCCAGCTATTTTCTCAGAGATTTATTATCCAAAAGGGTGGAACTGTTACATCGATGGTAAACTTACGCCATCATTCCGTGCAAATTACATCCTTCGTGGCGTCATGGTTCCGTCTGGTAAGCATAACATCGAATGGCGTTTTGAACCGAAATCGTTTGAAACGGCAAATGTTCTAGGTGCGATTGGATCGTTTAGTTTGTTCTTAGCTTGTGGTTTGATCTTTGGCATGACGTTA
>JBILNH010000093.1:0-9555 GCA_044375095.1 Crocinitomicaceae bacterium | reverse complement strand
AAATTCCTTTTGGATGGAAGTCAATCCTTATATCAACGGCAGTTTAGTGCAAACTGATCAACCGGAACAACAACATTTCAATAATGTACTACAGATTCCATTTTTTGTAACTGGCGATAAGGTAAATCCTATTCTTGATGTCACCTTTGACGGACGTCGAATTTTGAATGGTGACATTGTCTCTCCTTCAAGTGAAGTATTGATTACGCTCAAAGATGAGAATCCGTACCTCATAATGGACGACATTTCGGATACCACACGATTCGGAATTTACGTAACTGATCCGGATGGTGTTCAAACTAGGATACCTTTTGTTGACGCGAACGGAAACAACATCTTGCAATGGATTCCAGCAGATGCACAACACAAACGATTCAAGATTATTTATCCGGCACTCTTCGAAAAAGATGGGAAATACACATTGATGGTTCAAGGATCTGATCGAAGTGGGAATTTATCCGGAGACCTTGAATACAAAATTACCTTCGAAGTTATTCATGAGTCGATGATTACTCATTTGATGAACTATCCAAACCCATTTTCTACAAGTACGCGATTTGTATTTACGGTAACAGGAAATGAAGTGCCAGATGAAATTCTTATTCAGATTATGACGGTTTCAGGGAGAGTAGTTCGAGAAATAACGGAAGATGAACTCGGTGCTCTACACATTGGTAGAAACATTTCTGAATATGCGTGGGACGGTACGGATGAGTTTGGTGATCGTTTGGCAAACGGAGTGTATTTATACCGTGTTCAATCGCAACTCAACGGAGAAAGCATCAAGCATTTGGAGACTGGAGCAGATAAATACTTTGAAAAGAATTTCGGTAAGATGTTCTTAATGCGTTAACCCTAAAAAATCCGACAGCAAAAGACAGCCGTGTCATCAACTAACGGAAGGTCTTCGCGCCATTCGTCTAGTTTAGAAAAAATGAGGTTGTTCATGTCCTCCATTTTCAAGGGATAAAAACTGTGAACAAGTCGGATCAATTGATCTTGTCCGAAAAATGCATTTGTACTGTTTTCCAATTCAACCACGCCATCGGTATATAGGACAATCGTAGTATTTGGTTTAAGCAATTTTCGACCAACACTAATAAATGGCAATTCATCTAACATTCCTAAGCCTATACAACCCTCTGAAAGCATTTCTACTTTTCGGCCGTTGGTAATAAATGGATGGTTGTGTCCGGCGTTGACGTACTTCAGTTCACGCGTATTTCCATTGTAATGCGCAATAAAGAAAGTAATAAACTTCTCCCCTTTTGCTGAGCGCATGACCTTCTTATTCAGCTCTTCGATGAGAAATTCAAGGTCAAAACGGTGGTATTTAAACAACGTACGAATGGTAGCTTGAAAATTAGCCATCAACAATGCCGCACCAATCCCTTTTCCAGATACATCAGCAATACACAGCATATATTCCTCATCGCCTAAGGGAATAAAATCGTAGTAGTCACCCCCTACTTCATGCCTAGGAATGTATTTGGCAGAAATGTCCATCTTCCGATTTGAAGGTAAATCAGAAGGAAAAAGTAACCGTTGCATTTCTGAGGCCACTTCCAGTTCTTTTTTAATTCGAGCTTGCACAACACTGTGCTGAACTAATCGCTTGTTCTCAATGGCAACAACAATTATATTCGTCAACGTTTGAATAAAATTGACCCTTCCAGATCCACTTTCAATATTCCAATCCTCTTGAATATCTCCTGATACAAGCAAAAATGCCAATTGTACTTGCTGGTGAACAACTGGTATAACTAAATCGAATGAACCCAATACTTCAGATTGAGACGACGCAATAGCGGTAATATCTGTAAACCGAAAAAGATCTCTTTCTACATCAATTTGCGTTGATTTGCTGCGAACTCCGGTTTTTACCACACATTTCCAATCTTCCTGTTTAATGAACAGCATAAAACGACTGTAACCAAGCTGTTCCCTTAAAATAAATGAATAAAGTTGAATAAGTTTTTCTACATCCTGATTGGCGTTAATTGCAGATGTAATTTCAAGCATGGAGTTCAGCATAAACTCCTTATTTCTCAATTGAGTTTCTAAGTGTTTAACGCGTTGTTCGCTCATCTCAATTTACCTACAATTCCAGGTAATTGACGAAGTGCTGCCAACTCCCTGAATTTCTCTTTTACTTCTCCGCACGGACTGCCGAAATACGTCTTACCCGCCTCTAAATCTTTAGAAACACCGGACTGTGCTAATACAACTACACCATCCTCTATGGTTAATCCACTCGCTAACCCAACTTGACCCCACAAGGTAACGTTGTTTTTTATCGTTACGCAACCTGCTATTCCGACGTGGGCTGCAAAAAGACAGTGCTTTCCTATTACGGTATCGTGACCAATGTGCACTTGGTTGTCAATTTTCGTTCCTTCACCAATCGTGGTTATTCCAGTAACACCAGCATCGATTGTACAAGAGGCTCCTATCTCTGCATTCGCATGAATATGCACGGAACCACATGTATGCATCCGATCGTATCCGGTTGACTTCTTTTTGTAATAAAAGGCATGATAACCAATAACGGTATTCGGACCGATAACGCTACCCTCCTCGATAATACAATGATCCGTGATCACCACACCCGGATGAAGCACAACATTCGGTCCAATAGTTACATGATTCCCAATCATAACATTTGGTGCTATAGAGGAAGTCTGATGAATTGTACAATTTTCTCCTATTGACTGGCTTAAAAGTGTTGCAGGACGAAATCTTCTTGTTAATCGATTAAAATCATCAAAAGGTGCCTCGGAGATCAGAAGTCCTTTTCCTTCCGGACATTCGACTTCTTGATCAATAAGTATTGTAGTTGCTGCACTTTTCAGCGCTTTATCATAGTATTTTGGGTGGTCAACGAATACCAAATCTCCTGATTCCACCATATGAATTTCATTGATACCCGTAACGAGATGATCCGGATTACCAACGAAACGACAGCCTAAAAAGGAAGCAATTTCTTCAAGCGTTTGGGGAATATTGAGGCGCATGTTAACTTTTTTATAAAATTAACGCCAAAGTTCCCTTGATTAAAGGTTACAAATGCCTAGTTATCCGCTTAACACTGTTGATAGCCTAGAAAGTCAACAGCTGATTTAACGCCTCTTTTACCCGTTCTGAATTCGTTAGTAATGCGGCTTCCAATGTTGAGTTCAATGGTATAGCTGGCGTATCAATAGAACCTACAATTCCTATAGGAGCATCTAAATAAGCAAAATGATCCCGTTGAATTCGTCCGGCTAACCCTAGTGTGAAGGAAGATTCAGTAGATTCCTCCGTTACCAAAAGTACTTTCCCGTGTTTTCTCGTTACTTCTGTAATGGTATCCATATCCAACGGATTCAATGTGCGCAAATCAACGATGGTAACTCGATCTTCTAAAGATTTTGCTGCTTCCAATGCCCAATAAACGCCTCTTCCATAAGTTATAATTACCGCTGATTGACCAGAATTTACCAACTCCTCTTTTGCCTCAATAACTATCCTTGCTTTACCAAATGGAATAACGTATTCATCGTCTGGCTCGATCGACATGGCGCCTTCCGTACCCGGAATTTTCGACCAATACAGTCCTTTATGCTCTAGTATAACGACCGGATTTGGATCATAAAAAGCAGCTTTCATCAACCCTTTCAAATCGGCTCCCGTTGACGGATACGCCACTTTGATCCCACGGATATTGGTCAATACAGACTCTACACTCGATGAATGGTAAGGTCCACCTGAACCATATGCCCCAATAGGCACACGAATGACACAGCTTACCGGCCATTTTCCGTTCGACAGGTAATACGATCTTGAAACTTCTGTAAACAATTGATTCAATCCTGGCCAAATATAATCGGCAAACTGCACCTCAACAATAGGCTTCAATCCGACAGCTGACATTCCGACAGTTGAACCGATAATAAATGCTTCTTGTATTGGTGTATTGAACACGCGATCGTCTCCAAAGGTCTGAGCCAATGTCGCAGCCTCACGAAAAACGCCACCTAATCGTCCACCAACATCCTGACCATAAAGCAAGGCCTCTGGGTGCTTTTCCATGATCTCACGCACTGCAAACAGGGCTGAATCAACCATTACGGTTTTCTTTTTACCTGCTGGTTCGCGCACTCCTCTTTCTTCTGTAATTGGTGAAGGTGCAAAAATAAAATCCGTTATGGACGTTGGATCCGGATCTTCGGCATTCAACGCACGCTCGTAATCTCCTTGTACAAGTTTGCGCGCTTCTGCTTCTGCATTTATAATGTCTGCTTCATCACATTTAGCTGATCGTAGCGATTCTTTCAATTTCGGATGAGGATCATTCTTGGCTGCTTCTTCTAGGTCATCTCTGTACCATTCTTTACGAACACCAGAAGTATGGTGACCTAAAAGTGGAACTTTCGCGTGAATGATAAATGGCCTTCTTTCTTTTCGAACGGTATCAAAGACTTCATGAACTGTAGTGTATGACAATTCAAAATCACTTCCATCAATTGTACGTACTTCAATGCCATTGAAACCTCGAGCATATTCAGAAATGTCTTGCGCTCTTGTTTCAGCCGCATTTGCAGAGATATCCCAACCATTATCCTGAACGAGAAAAACAATAGGAAACTGTTTCAAGGCGGCCATTTGAAGGGCTTCAGACACCTCCCCTTCGGTACAAGAAGCATCTCCCAACGAACAAACAACTACCGGCTTTTCCTCGAATTGCTCACCAATACCTAGTTTTTCTTTGTACTGAATCCCCATCGCAACTCCTGTTGTAGGAATTGCTTGCATGCCAGTCGCAGATGACTGATGCGGTATTTTAGGAAAATCAGGTCGATTAAGTGAAGGATGCGAATAATACGTTCTACCTCCTGAAAAGGGATCCTCTTTTTTCGCGAATACTTGAAGCATCAATTCATAGGGCTCCATCCCTATTCCGAGTAAAATACTATCGTCACGGTAATACGGTGATACCCAATCTTGTGGTTTCAACTGCATACCAACTGCTAGCTGAATAGCTTCATGTCCGCGCGATGTAGCATGGACATATTTAGAAGTGACTTCTTTATTCGCCTCAAAAGTCTCAGCCATCGTTTTGGCCGTGGTCATTAACCGATAAGCTTTAAGAAGAATGTCTTTGGTAAGTACCATTTTCATTGCTTTTATTTACTCTATGCTATTTTTTGGATCCAATGTGCTGTCGCAAAAGTAACCATATTCCAAAGGAGGAATAAATGAAAATTATTTATTGTGATCAATCACGTATGTAAGGATTTTCTCAATCAAATGAACCCTGTCTTTTCCTGTTACGTTGTGTTTATGCATGGGATAGGGAAAGAAATCCATTTGTATACCTAGATCTACGAATTTCTTAACTAATGCGTAGTTATGCTGCAGAACTACTACATCATCTACTGTTCCATGGATCAACAATAAATCACCCTTTAAATTTCCTGCATGCGCCAAACAACTGGCTTGTTCGTACCCTTTCGTATTTTGCTCAGGTCGATCCATATACCGCTCACCGTACATTATTTCATAATATTTCCAGTCAGTTACAGGTCCACCGGCAACTCCGACATTGAAAACTCCGGCATTTCGCAACATTAATGAGGTGGTCATGAATCCACCAAACGACCATCCATGAACGGCCAACCGATTCGCATCAACATACGGCAAAGACTTTAAGTATTCTACCCCAGTAAGTTGATCTTCCATTTCTACTGTTCCTAGTTGGCGGTGAATTTGTGATTCGAATGCGAAACCACGTTCGGCTGAACCTCGATTGTCAACAGTATAGACCAAATAGCCCTGCTCAGCCATCCAATACATCCATAAATTCGCTCCAGCTAACCAGCTGTTCGTAATCATTTGCGCATGAGGTCCACCGTATACATATACCAGCACCGGGTATTTCTTTGCAGGATCGAAGTCACTTGGTTTAATTAAGCGTGTATAAAGTTTAGCCCCGTCCTTTGCGGTTAAGTGTGCTATTTCAGCTGTTCCTACTTTATATTCGGAAAGTTTTTCTTTACTATCCATTAGGGGTTTAATCGACTTGCCTGTCACTGTTAGAATTGACGATTTATGCGGGACTGAAATTGAAGAGAATGCATCGTACAGGCACTTACCATCTGCAGAAATCTGGACTTCATGCGTCCCTTCAACCGAAGTGAGTAGTTGTTGCTTACCTTTTAAGTCTACCGAATAAAACACTGTATTTGTTGGATTTGGTCCCGTAGCTGAAAAATAAATCATTGAACCATCTTTACTTGCGGAGAGGATATCCTTAACTACAAATGAATTCGTGGTTAATTGCTTGATTAATTTTCCATCCCAGCTGTAATAGTAGAGGTTATTAAATCCATCCCGTTCCGAGATCCAAATGAAATTATTTGATGCAGAAGAGGTAAAAAACAACGGGTGTTCAGGTTCCACCCATTTTTCATTTTGTTCCTCAAGCAAGGTTCTCACAAACGCGCCAGATTTCATCTCGTATACATTTAACCACATGTGGTTTTGATCCCGGTTGACCTCAGCAATAACAACAAATTGATTATCTGGTGTGAACGCGACATTCGTCAAATAATCATCTTTCGCACCTCTCGGAGAAATGAAAACAGTCTGCTTCGTAGCCACATGGTAAATTCCAAGACGAGGATTTTCTGATGCTTGTCCGGCCATTGGGTATTTTATCGATTGCAATGCACCCGGCGTCTGATTGATATCTAACAACGGATAATTATGAACAGCACCTTCGTCTTTCTGATAAAATGCCAAATGCTGTCCGTTGGGTGACCAAAACAGTCCGCCGGAAATTCCAAATTCATTTCGTGCAATGGACTGTCCTGAAACGATGTTTTTATCTTCGTTGTCCGTAACGATTAACTTTAAACCACTACCTGTATTGAGGTAAACGTTATTTCCTTTCGTAAATGCCACATTGCCGGTTGACTGATGTAAAAGGCTATTCTCAGCAGATTCATCAAGTCCATGAAGCTTAGTACCTTTTCCAGTTTTCGTGTCGTACGAGTAGAAATTCGTTCCGTCATTAATGCCAAACACCGTTGCTGAAATCCATTCTAGTCCGAAAAAACTACTTAACTCACTCCCTAGTGCTGTGTTCAATGTTTGAATCGTCAGAAATTCCTTATCTGATTTCTCCTTGATTGAAGACTGATACATTACTTGATAATTCTTACTGAAATGCGTGTAAGTCGTTGTACCGGGAAGCCATTGAAATCCGTATAAGCGATCAGGACCAAATGTTCGGAATTGTCCAAGAACCGCATCTTTAAGGGTTAAGTCTTTTTTTTGTGCGCTCAGGTCATTAGATCCTGTCAAAAAGATAAAGAGAAGAAAATAAGCAATGTGTTTCATCGATTATAGCGTTGAATGAATACAAGTTGACATAAACTGTTGAACATCACGTCCGGCGAGATAACATTTCAAAATGAGCTCATCTAAGTCATCTTGCAACAGGACATCTGGTTCAAACTCGGTGTAAAAATACCATTGTTTATTGTAAAGCAGCTGTTCTTTCTCTGCAAAAGCGTGAAGTTCTTTTGGAAGTCGTTTATGTTTTTCACCTAAGATTTGACCATAAACTGAAGCAAATTCCTCCGATTGATAAAGCTGTTGAAATTCCTCTAAGCGCTCAGCTATTCCAAACCTGATCTGTTCAATCGCTAGTTTATCTACTTCGTACACACCTCCGTATACGCGCACATGCTCGGGCCCTAATTCCAAATAGAATCCATCAATTGCTTTACTTTTCTTACCACCAGGAGCAATAACAGCAGAGCACATCATTTTGTAAGGTGATTTATCTTTTGAAAAACGCACATCACGATTGATTCGAAAAATACAGTCTTTCGGTTCCAGTTCTTTGTATCGAACATCTAAGGATGCCATTCGGTTAATCATTTGGTTCACAAAATCAGCGAAAGGACCCTTAACCATTTGCTCATAACGCTGTCGGTGCTCATCAAACCATGCCTTATGATTGTTTGGGGCAAGATCGATAAAGAATTGGATAAAATCGGGTTGAAAGAAAGCCATAGATTTGATTTTCGTCAAAATTAACGAAAGGATAGTTCTCAGCGCTCTTCGATTACCTACCTTTACAAAAAACAATTTCATGAAGCACGTTTCATTTGCAGCAATCGAAAAAGCCATTTCAATAGTCGATAATTTGGATGATGACGGATTAGAAAAACTGTCTGAAAAATATGCCTTGGCTCAACCTACGCTGCTCGGTTATGTTATGTCGGCACCAGCTGAATACAACAATGAGCCCCTTGAAGGACTTTTGATCTATTACTTTTGCTTGCTCTCTGCTTGCTTTGAGGAACAAGGTCTACAAGCTGCGCAGGTATCAGAAAATGATATTGATGAATTTGAAGAACCGTATTTCGATATGCTCGATGCCTATTTTGAAAACGATGACGAGGATTTATTAGATGAATTTTGCGATCAACCTGAATTAACGCGTTTTATGGCAATGGAAATCTCTACGGAAGACACAGATGGTTCCTCACTGGATGACGAAACAGCCACTCAATTGTTCATTGTAACTGTTGCGATGATTGCTTTGATGAATCGCGCAGTCAATCAGGCATGAAAACGCCCACAGAAATAGTCGATTTGATGATGGAACGCGATGCTTTCAGCAGATGGATGGGCATAAATGTTGATGAAGTTGCACTTGGATCGTGTCAATTATCTTGCTTGGTAACGGATGACATGCTCAATGGATTTCATATTTTACACGGTGG
The DNA here is from genome assembly GCA_044375095.1 of Crocinitomicaceae bacterium. Taxonomy (GTDB): domain Bacteria; phylum Bacteroidota; class Bacteroidia; order Flavobacteriales_D; family Crocinitomicaceae; genus M0103. Next base: position 775 of record JBILNH010000093.1, on the reverse strand, counting down.
AATAAGTTACGCATTGGCAGATTCAGCATTGGCTTTTGCATCAAATAGTCATGGAGTTAAATGCATGAGCATAGAAACGAGTATTTCACATATTAGACCAGTTAACACAGGAGAACGGCTTACAGCCATTGCTCGTGAAAAACACAAAGGTCGGACCATTGGCATTTACGAAGTTGAAGTCACTAATTCGTCCAATAAATTGGTTGCCTTATTTAAAGGAACTGTTCACTGTTCAGGAGAAGCATGGTAAATCTTTCAAGAAAAGAGGCAATTCAACTTGCTGAAAACGCAGGTATTGTCTCGTTAAACAATCTACAAGAAGAGGTACTAGAGGCTTCAAAAGGGGTAACTAATTTGCTCATTTTAGCGGCAACGGGTTCTGGAAAGACATTGGCATACTTAATCCCTACTGTTCTTCAGTTAGACGAGGGAAAATGTGCATTAATCATCGCTCCGACTCGCGAATTAGTGCTACAGATTGAACAAGTGATTCGGTCATTAAAAACCGGTTTACATACTGTTGTTTGTTATGGTGGACATTCGTTTCAAACGGAAGTAGACCGACTTTCTCAACAACCACAATTGATAATAGGTACACCTGGTCGTCTAAATGATCACCTAGTTAAGGAAAACCTACCTGTCGCTACCATTGAATATTTGGTTATTGACGAATACGATAAATGCCTTGAAATGGGTTTTAACGATCAGATTCAAACGATTTCGGAACAATTACAAGAACTAAAAAAAATCGCGCTCGTTTCAGCTACTGAATTAG
>JBILNH010000090.1:0-9850 GCA_044375095.1 Crocinitomicaceae bacterium | reverse complement strand
CTGGCTTGCTGCTGTTCGTTACATCAAACGCATGTCTGGAAATGAATACAATGTAGTGGATACAAAACTGACGTTTACCATTCATCCACAAGTGAACCTGTTTACAGAAATTACGAATGTATTTAATACTGAGTATGTGGAGGCAGGATTTGTACAAATGCCTGGAAGATGGGCCAAAGTTGGGTGTTCTATTCGACTGCGTTAAACAAATCGGCCGTCTTTCATAACCAACTTGCGATCGGCTTGATTTGCAAGCTCTTCGTTATGGGTCACAATGACAAATGTTTGATTGAATTTTTCCCGAAGCGTAAAAAACAATTTATGCAATTCAACTGCGTTGTTGGAATCTAAATTTCCAGAGGGTTCATCCGCAAGTAGGATAGAGGGTTGATTCATTAATGCCCTGCAAACTGCAATTCGTTGTTGTTCTCCTCCTGATAGTTCAGCCGGTTTATGCACAGAACGATTGGTTAATCCAACCAAATCCAATAATTCAATAGCGCGTTCTTCTGCTTCTTTTTTAGGTGTGCCTTTTATTAAGGCTGGAAGGATGCAATTTTCTAGCGCGGTGAATTCAGGAAGCAGTTGATGAAACTGAAAAATAAACCCAATATGTTGATTACGAAAGGCAGATAATTCTTTTGAAGAGAGCGAAAATGGGTTAATTCCATTCAAGGAGATCTCTCCAGAATCAGGAGTGTCTAGTGTGCCTAAAAGCTGTAATAATGTAGTTTTTCCAGCTCCTGAAGCCCCAACAATTGCCACAATTTCTCCTTTTTTCACTTCAAGATCTATTCCTTTTAAAATGGGAAGATCTCCGTAAGATTTAAAGAGTTGTTGGGCAATCAGCATACTACTTGTTTAATTTTAATTGATGCCCCATTTTATCACGCTTGGTTTGAAGGTAGAGCTCGTTGTGTTTATTGGAAGCAATTTCCAGCAGGACATTTTCAATAATTTCAAGTCCATAGCCCATCAAACCGGTTCTTTTTGTCGGGTTATTTGACATCAAGCGCATCTTTTTGATCCCTAAATCACGAATGATTTGTGCTCCAATACCATAATCGCGTTCATCACCTTTAAACCCAAGTTTGAGGTTCGCCTCCAATGTATCTAATCCTTCTTCTTGAAGTTTATAAGCTTTGAGCTTATTTAAAAGTCCGATTCCTCGACCTTCTTGATTCATGTAAATGATTGCTCCTTTACCTTCTTGTTCGATCAATTCCATTGCTTTATGCAACTGTGGGCCGCAATCACACCTGCACGAACCAAAAATATCTCCAGTAATGCAAGAAGAGTGTACCCTGACTAATACAGCTTCATTTTCTTCCCAAGATCCTTTCACGAGTGCCAGGTGCTCTTGACCCGTGTTTATTTCTTTAAAGGCATAAAGATCAAAATCGCCATGAACGGTAGGCATTTTGACATCAACAATGCGTTCAATTAAAGATTCGTGTTTTATTCGGTACTCAATCAAATCTTCAATAGAGATGATTTTAAGATCAAACTTTTGAGCAATTTCAACAAGTTCCGGTAAGCGAGCCATCGTACCGTCTTCATTTAATATTTCCACAATGACTCCCGCTGATTCAAATCCGGCTAACCGGGCAAGATCGATGGCTGCTTCTGTATGTCCAGCGCGTCTGAGAACCCCGCCTTTCTTGGCGCGAAGCGGGAAAATATGTCCTGGCTTTCCGAGCTCTTCTGGTTTTATTGCTGGATCAATTAACGCTTTAATGGTTAAGGCCCTGTCTTGTGTTGAGATCCCGGTTGTACATCCATGTCCGATCAAATCTACTGAAACCGTGAATGGAGTTTCGTAAGTTGCAGAATTAGCACGTACCATGAGGTCAAGACCTAGTTCATCGCATCGGTCTTCAACGAGAGGGGCACAAATTAATCCACGTCCGTGGGTAGCCATAAAATTGATGATTTCTGGCGTGACATTTCGAGCTGCTGTCAAAAAGTCGCCTTCATTTTCTCGATCCTCGTCGTCAACTACAATGATTACCCGTCCTGCACGGATTTCCTCGATTGCCTCCTCAATGGTATTCAATGTAAATTTCATCAGCCTTAAAAGTTCCGCAAATTTAGCGAAAATAAAGCAATTAACTGGTGATTAACGATCGGTTAGTTTGTCAATCAATCCTTGGATAATTCGAGTACTTTGATTCCATTGAAAGTGATCTTGAACAAACTGTTTGGCTTGTGTTGATATACGATGGTAAAGCGCGCTGTCAGAACGTAATAAGTTGATCGCATCCTTAAATTGTTCGGCCGTTTCAGCTACAAGTATGGTCTCGCCATTCGCGGCACCAATTGCATTATTCGCGAGCGATGTTGTTATACATGGAATCCCAAGTGCCATTGCTTCAAGAAGTTTATTCTGCATTCCTGTGCCTATCATCATTGGTGCGACAAATACAGCTCCGCTTTTGTAACTTTCGCGAATGTCATTTACCCAACCTTGAAGTGTAATATTGGGAGCTTCTTCACACGCGATTTGCAAAGATTTACTTGGTTGAGCTCCAGAAACAAGAAGTGAACAATCCTTCAAAAGAGGCATTATGTAATCCTTCAAATAAAGCACTGCTTCAATATTTGGAGCATAGCTGAGGTTACCAACAAACACAAGGTCGTACGTTGAGGTAATAGGTAAATCTTCGAAAAAAGTACGATCTATACCGTTTGGAACTGCTACAATATTCGATCGGTTTGGATGGGCAATGAAATTTTTATCTTGCTCGCTGATAATAAGTTTCTCTTCGAAATAATCAAAAATACGTTGCTCATATCTTCTTAACCTCCGTGATTCCATTTCAAAAAAGAACGTTGCGTACCATTTACCTGAGTGTCTCCTTCTTTCCATTCCCTTTGAAAAGGCATCCATGTAATCCAGTACTTTGGGGCAATCATGGTATTCCTTTACGTATTCTGCAACGCGGATCAATTGACAATAAATAGCATCAGGTTGTAATGCAGTAATTGTCCGCATTATCCGTTTTTTGTGAAAAGGGTTGTAAAAATAACCTACTTGTATGGGTAATGAAAACAATAAACTACGAAGCATACCTACTATTCTGCTTGCCAGGGATATTCTATAAATGTGAACGGATTCACAGTATTTCAGTAGTTCGTTTTCGTAATCCGGAGAGACCGGAATGTCACTAATGGAAAGCAGGTGAATTTTGTAGGTGTAGGAAAGTTCTCTTATTTGGTGATAAATGCGAAGTTTATCGCCTTTTTCTAAGGGATAAGGAAAACGTGATGTGATGATCACTAATTTTTTTTTCAGTGATGCATTCATTTCTGAGTTTGAAATTGTATTAGTTTTTTACTGAATGCAATGTAATGGCTTGTTACAGCTCTATTTTCATACTTTTCAACTGCTAATTGACGGGCGTTTTTTTGAATACGTTCAATGTCAGCTGGTTGTTCAATGAGTTTGGAAATTGCATTTATCCACTCGTCAGGCGTATCTGCAATTGCAATATGTTGATTGTTTTCTGCTTGCACTCCTTCTGCACCAATAGTGGTACTCACAATACACTTTCCAGCTGCCAATCCTTCTATAATCTTTACCCGCATTCCTCCACCTGAGAGCAAAGGAACAAGCATGATTTGGTAGGAATTCATAAATGAAACAGCATCATCTACAAATCCATGAACCTTGACATTGGTATGCTGCCAATTTTTTATATGTTCTGGAGTTCCTTTCCCTGCGATATGCAATTCGAGTTTAGGATACTTATTGTGCAATGCTGACCAAACATTTTGCTTAAACCAATTCAATCCTTCAATATTCGGGAGCCAATCAAGCGCACCAATCATAAAGATGGAATTTTCGATCGGTGATGAAATTGAATTAGAGAATTTTTCAAATTCCGTTCCAACTGGAATGACTTCAATTGGTCGTAAAACGCCCATTTTAATAAGTCGTTCCTTGTCTTCATTAGTTATTGCCGCAATACCATCAGCAAAATTGTAAAACGTCGATTCAAATGTATACAGCCTCTTTGAAAGGTGTTGGTAAAACCATTTTTTCAGTGGATTCCTTTCATTGACTGCTAAACGCTTCCAAATAACGTATTCAATGTTGTGTGTTCGAACAATCACTGGACAAACACTATGCGCCTTAATTAACGGTAAATATGTTGAAACGAAAGCACCTTCTACTTGAATGAAATCATAGGTAGTAGAATTGAGAAGGTTGATCAAACATGCATCTACGTCATTTGATTGAAAACGGACGATATTGTAGGGAAGTTCTTCGAAAAAAAAATTTTTCAAAAAACGAAACAATCTAATCTTTGTATCAACAAAAACATCGAATTGTCGCGCCCAATTTTTCATCGCATCTTTGGGTTGTGAATGCTTCGGTGTGTTAATTGCAACTAAATCAATGACGCAACCGTTCTCAGCTAATCCTTTTGTTATGGTGTAGATGCCCATTGCTCCTCCGTCCGTTGGGGGATAAGGGACACGGTATGTCAATTGAAGAACCCTCAAATTTCTTTGGCGATCAATTGATTAACATGATTTAATACCGTTGATGGTTCAAGATTTTCCATGCAAGAAGTGCCGTTTTTGCATGTTCCTGAGAAATAACAGACACATTCTTTTTCCGGAGAAACAAGTACCCCTCTGCCGTAAAGTTCGAATTCATGTGGATTGAAGATGTTGTTCATTAAAACAAGTTTCTTCTTTAATGCAACTGCAATATGCATGGCCATAGTCACTTGCGTAACAACAACATCCATTTGATCCATCAAATTGATAAATTGCTGTAAACTAAAATATCCAAGGTATAAGGCACCTGTACGCTGAGCAAGTTCTTTATTTCTGCTATCCTCTTGTTCTCCACCAAGAAGAACAGGCAAATAACCTGAATCTATTAATCCATCTATCAGTGCGACCCATTTTTCAGTTGACCACAAACGTGTTGTCCAACGATCTCCACACCCTGTATTTAAACCAATTAAAGGTTTTCCTGAGGGTAAGTTCCACGTATAACCTTTGTCCGCATGATTTTCGAAAATGTACTCTTCACCATTGAATTCCCAGCCGTTCAATTCAAAAATTTCCTGAACATACGATTTCGTATTTGCTTTACTTACACTATCGAATAATCCAGTACTATATTTATGATGAGCTAAATCGTTCGCTGGATAAGGAATTCCGTCTTTAAGTACATACCCGAATTTTTTCTTCGCTTGAATTGAATTGGCCAACGCACAGGCTTCTTTGTCTTTATCCAAATTGATTAACACATCAAATTGACAAGCATTTAGGTAAATTACTGATTGGAAGGTAAATGGCAGAATTTGGTCAATTGCAGTCGCTGGTAAAATGGAAGGAGTTAGTGTTAACCAAGTGATTTTCGCGTTCGGATATTCTAACCGAAGTTTATGAATTAGGGGGGTAGTTCGTATGACGTCACCGATTGCGCCAAGTTTGATGATCAAAATAGTGTGCTCAATTTTTGAATAAGCCGGACAATTTACACATTCATAGCCATGTTGCTTATGCGGTTTACACGGCAAATCTCCTCTAAAATGAAGACAATCAGTATGTAAAGAAAAGGAGCCAATTGAGTCCATTAGACCTTAATTTTAGTGCGCAAATGTAGTACTTATTATCCTAAAATACGAGATAATTAGATCGCGTTGTTTGACTTCTTTCGAATTTTCTTAAGTCGTTTACTCCAGTTTTCTCGGTCGAAAATGGGCCTGTCATTGGCGGCTGACCGCAGTACAATGAATGCAATTGGAGTGAGTACAATAGAGGCAAACCACATTCCAATGAAAGGGGATACGACTTCTGATGCAGCTAAACTATCGCCAATACTTATCAACACAAAGTAAACCATAAACAATAAAGCAGCGATTACTACTGGTGCTCCAAATCCACCTTTTCGAACGATTGCGCCAAGCGGTGCTCCAATGAAAAAGAGAACAATTATAGCGTACGTTAGCGCAAATTTTCGATGAAACTCAATCCAGAAGGAATTGGAATCACGGTCAAAACTCTTTAAAAAATCTAACTGACCTTGTAACGTTTGATTCGAACGGCGAAGTTTTGCTTGTGCGACTTGAATAGCCATTTTTCTTTCTGCTGAAGATAATTCATCAAATAAATACGCGCGCTGTTCAATGGTGTCCTTGATCCCAGAGTCATGATTGAGTTTGTTCGCTTTAAACTGTAATGCTTGAAAATAAATGTGTTCATTTTTAGCACTTTCAGCGAATTTTTTAACCATGTCTTGTCCATTCTGATTGATGGAGTCTATAGCTTCTTGAATTTGAAAAACATTCAACATCTCATGCTTATCGGCAAAAGTTTCGTCCTGCGACCGCTGTAGCGTAAATCCCGAAAGGTCTATTTTATAAGTTGCTTTTTCAAAGTCAGATCTCCTCGAAGGACGATTATTGTGCTGATTGCGGTGCAATTTACCATTGACACTAAAAGTGGGGGATTGTGGCGATAATTCCTCAACTACATATCCATTGTTCAGTTCGAAGAACAAATATTTACCGTTAATTGACTTGTACAATTTGCCATCCTCCGCACGTACTGTTTTAATTTCTTTGGGGCTTGTGTGGTCGTGAATCAAAATTCCTTTGAATTGGTCCCCTTTACCTTCGTCCACTTTTATCGCATATCCTTCCAATTCCTTACTGTAAACTCCTGGTGTCAATAAAGCAGAAATTTTTGTGTTTTGAATATCATAAATCAATGAATGCCACTTTAAATTCGCAACAGGAATGACATAGTTCGCAAAATAAAATGTGCCTGCTGCAATCAAGAAAACAACTACAGTTAAAGGCCGCATAATCCGGTATAAAGAAAGTCCACTTGATTTAAGGGCCGTTAGTTCATTATTCTCTGACAGGTTTCCAAATGTCATAATAGAACTAAGCAGAATCGCAAGGGGAAGCGCCAGAGGAATTAAGCTGGCAGAAACGTAAAATAAAAGTTCTAGAATGACGAATGTATCGATGCCTTTGCCCATTAGATCATCAATGTACTTCCATAAAAATTGCATCACAAGGATGAACATGGAAATAGTAAGCGTGACAAAGAAAGGACCAATAAAGGAACGAATACTAAATATGTATAAACGCTTTAAGCGCATTCTTCCTGTTTAAGAAGCAAAGGTAATCATTCTCATTTAAGGAAATTGGAACTAAGCACCAAGCACGCGTTTCAAATCGCCCACTTGTTGCTCCCACAAAAGTTGCGACTCACTGATTTCATCTTCATCTGCGAAATCAGTTATGTTCATAATTACGGATTTAGTCATTGGGTCTACCTCAAAACTCATTTCAAAATAGCAATCATTTCCGTCATCTTCGTCAGATAACCACTGAAAACGTGCTTTTGAAGCAGGTTTTTTTGATATCAATCGTGCACTCTCTTCACTTCCATCCCAAAAAAATGTAAATACATCATCCTTAATGTTCACATCATCGGCAAACCACTCGCTTAATCCACTGGGTGTGCAAAGCATGTTTTCCAGCACCTTAGGAGATGTTTTGAGTAAGAACTCCAATTCGAATTTCACTTTTTCGGTCATAGTAGTCGTTATTTTTGTATTAACTTAGCAAACGCTTTTGCATTCATGCAGAGGCAATTTACACATTTCTTTTGAATGGCTTTAATTCACTCTTTCGAAAAATCCGGTAATTCCTTATTTAAATACAGAGGTCAATTTCCGGTTGTGCTTTTTTTAAGCGCAATACCAGTTGTGTATTTTACTGATTTTCAGTATTTTGAAGAAAATAAGTTATGGCATGATACCGTGTTCATAACTTGTATTTCCATCTCTGTACTCGGCCAAGTTATTCGATCAATTGCAATTGGTACAAGCAATAAACATACTTCAGGACGTAATACCAAAGAACAAGTAGCTGAAGCACTCAACACGAAAGGTATCTACTCAACAGTTCGGCATCCGTTGTACCTAGGGAATTATTTTATGTGGATTGGAATTGTGGGTTACACCTTCAATTTATGGTTTGTTCTTCTTGTCTCATTATTGTTTTGGCTTTACTACGAGCGAATAATGTTTGCTGAGGAGCGTTTTTTAGAACGAAAGTTTGGTGAGGATTATTTGCATTGGTCGTTGAAGGTTCCCGCTTTTCTTCCAAGCTTTAAGAATTACGAATCGACTTCAATCCCATTTTCTTTTAAAACTACGCTTAGAAGAGAATATTCTGGAATTACAGCAACCATTATCGGATTTGTTTTTGTTGATTGGCTGCGACAGGTATTTCTATACGAAACAGTTGAATTAACAAATGGTCAATACATTACGCTTGCAATCGCATTGCTTATTTCCATTGTCTTACGTTCACTTAAGCATTACACGCGCATTTTATTCGAAGAAGATCGTTCCTAATCGGGTTTTTTCTTTCTTCGCTTCATTCAAAATAAAAATTACCATTATATTTGCAGCCGTTAAAACGTCTTGGCGAGGTAGCTCAGTTGGTTAGAGCGCAGGATTCATAACCCTGAGGTCGAGAGTTCAAATCTCTCTCTCGCTACTCTTGAAAGCTCAGTATTTACTGGGTTTTTTTGTTTTAAGACGAATTCAACTTTGGACTTTTTTGGTTTGGAGTCCAGTTTGGAGTCCAGTTTTTGCAAAATTTCCTAATTTTTTTCATTCATTTTTTAAAGATTATAAATGTGCGATTTGATGGAGTTTTACAAGTCGAAAAATTCAAAATCCGAAGCGACTTGATAAACCACTTCTTGATCAATATAATGATTCAGCATTACATCCATTCCCGAGTGCTTCGTGATGATTCTTGCTTTGTCTCCATATTTTGTATATAAATGAGAGATATAGGTTTTTCTTAAGTTAGACAATTTAACTTTTTTTCCAGTTCCAAGTTGCTTAAAATAATGTGTAAAAGCTTTGCTGATTAAATCTTTCATTGAATCTCGTTGCATATTTTCATTGGGCGCAAGGATAAATAGATCTTTTCCTTTGTTTTTTTCGTATCCTAATTCAAAGAGTAATTTATTAAGGGGAGCAATAATAGGAATGTCTATGTATTTTACTTCTTCCTTTTTTGTTAAATTTTTGCTTTTGTTTACTTTATAATCCTCTACTCTCAGTATCTTAAGTTCTCCCTCAGCGTTTTCAATTATTCCATTAAAATTCATCTGAACAATTTCTTCTCGTCGTCTTCCAGTCAAAAGCGCAAGTCGGAAAGCATCTTTTATCCAGGGTTTGTATAGTTGTTTTGATCGTGTTTTTTGTGTTTTTCTTTCAATATAAGTATGAATCCCATTCTCTAGTGTAGTCAGCTCGAGCAAATGATCAAATTCTTCTTTGGATATTGTGGAGATGTTTTTTGCTACCGTCAATCGTTTGAATCCATTGAAAGGATTCTTCATAATTATATCGAATTCTTCAATTATGCGGTTCGTGAATATTCGCATTTGTTGGATGAACTTATTATAAGTTTGAGGGGCATATTTTTTTGTTTCCAAGAGAAATGACTTCAATTGTCCTACAACTGTTCTATCCAATCTTTCAAAGGGAAGTAAAGACACATCAATTTTGATTGTTTTTAGGTAATCACCAAAATAGATGAAAATGCGTTCTACGTCTTTAATATGGCCTTTTGTCCGCACTTTATGCTCTTGTTGATGTGGAGTGTCATTATTCAGATAAGCTATATAAAACGCCATTGCTTCCAATAAAGTAGTAGGTGTCACAGTTTTGGTTTCAATGATTTTCGGCATATAATTACAACTTTCAAGTTCTGCTCTGTATGCAAAAGCATCCAAAACAACTTGATTTGGATCTCGAGTTTCAAAAACTTTAGTTTTAACTGCT
>JBILNH010000088.1:0-9867 GCA_044375095.1 Crocinitomicaceae bacterium | reverse complement strand
TGTTTCTATGATTCCCGTAAACATTGTATTTTTAAACAACAAATATCTGAATAAGTTTATAAAATGACTCTCCGTTTCACTTTTCTTTACAGGTTTTTTGCCGTTCTGTTGGCAATGATTGCCCTTTCAGGTTGTCAAATTGTACGGTGGCAACAACAAAGTACCAAACGCAAACTTAGTCGGCATGGAATTCAATCCTATCAATTGAACAAAGATGGATTCACTATACATTTTTGGAAAGGTGGAAATGGTCCGGTGGTTTTGTTTCTTCATGGATTTGGCGGAGATGCAGCAACAACTTGGAAGGAGGAGATGCTGGCATTAGCCAAACAATTTACTGTAATTGCGCCAGACCTGCTTTGGTTCGGCAAAAGTTCGTTCTCTGGTGAGGCATCTTTAAGTAATCAAACAAGGGCAATTGAACTGCTTCTAAATGAATTTCGAGCCGATAAAATTACCTTAGTTGGTCAGAGTTATGGCGGATTCATTGCGTTAGATTTCTGTAATAAACATACCGAACGTATTCAACAAGTAATCTTTGCGAACTGCCCCGGTCATACGTTTGATTACAGTGAATTAGAAAAAGTCAGCAGTCAATTCGGTGTGAATACCATAGATGAGTTATTCGTATTTGATCAACCTATTCAGTTACAACGATTGTATGATTTAGCCGCATTTCGATCCATTAATGTTCCACAGGTATTATTGAATCAATCATTTGAACTTTACTTTAAAGATTTTCCATTACAAAAAAGAGCACTTATAACTACACTACAAGGTGAGAAAAATAGGTTTGGAAATAACCCAATAAAAAATATACCCTCTCATGTTGTATGGGGAGAATACGATGAATTGTTTTCAGTAGCCTCAGGAAAGCGGTTTGCAGATGCCATTCAGGGAAAGTGGCATATATTAAAAGATTGTGGTCATGCACCGCAACTTGATAACCGAAAAGCGTTTACAGAATTGATTTGTGAATTGGCTTATTGAATTCAATAAATTGTCATCTTTGTTAAAAGAATTCAATATGATCAAACCATTATTCGCCTTGGCTGTACTTTTGTTCAGTGTTCAAGTAAATGCCCAAACTGCTGATTCGTCAAAAGCAAATTCCATCACATATACGATAGGAGGAGGAATTGATACCTATTATGCTTACGACATTAATCAACCCGAATCTGGTGAAATTCCATACTTCGTTTCGTCTAACAAGCATAATCAATTTGGAGTTAACCTTGCTTATCTATCACTCGAGGTAAAAAGTGACAGATTTAAACTGAAAATGATGCCTGCATTTGGCACATACATGAATGCCAATTATGCTGCAGAAGAAGGACTATTAAAAGCCCTTTATGAAGCAAACGCCTCAATTAAGCTTCTTAAAAAGAAAGAACTTTGGTTAGAAGCAGGTGTGTTAAGTTCACCCTACTCAAGTGAAAGTGCTATGAGTAAAGACCAACTGATGTATACAAGAAGTTTAGCGCCTGAATATGTCCCCTATTACCTTGGTGGAGCTCGATTAAACTATCAAGTGAACAACAAATTGAAACTGGCGTTGGCCGTCGTAAATGGATGGCAACAATTAAAGGATGTCAACTCTTCAAAAGCAATTGGAACGCAAGTAGAATGGAAACCATCCAAAAAACAATTGATTAATTGGAATACGTTTGTTGGTGACGAGCGATCTACAGCTAATCCCTCATTTAGAACACGAATTTTTAATGACCTGTATTGGGTGTATACCGGAGATAAGTTTTTCACAACAGCCATCAACGGATATTATGGGCTACAGCTCTTAGAAACCGGAAGCAGTTCTTCTTGGTACCAATTCAATGTAACTTCAAAATTCACCTTGCCAAACAAATCATTCATTGCAGCAAGGGTTGAGTATTTTAATGATGAGAACGGCGTGCAAATACAAAGTATAAATGGCAAAGATCCGTTTGAATGTTTTGGTGCAGCGCTGGGTTATACGTTGGCAATACAAGAAAATGCCTTCTTGCGATTTGAAGTAAAAGAACTAATGAGCGTAAGTGGGCAGCACTTTAGATCTTCTTCTGGCACGCCGACAAAAAACACCACTATTTTTTCCGTTAATTTATCGGCCTGGTTTTAATACCTAACTACCTTTTTTTCAGATACTTATTCGACAACAATTGCTTACAAAGGAAAAACAGTCGAAAGTAAACGACTAATAACCGGTTCATGATTGGTTGAGGTTAGAATTTTGCAATGTTGTTCCAAACGAATGGGACAAGATTTACAAATAAGTTCAACTAAAAACAAGTACACATGAACACATTAAGAAACAAAGTTAGTTTGATCGGCCGTCTAGGGACACAACCAGAATTAACCACTTTTGAAACAGGAAATACGATCGTACGATTTACGATTGCTACGAACGAGCGCTACAAAGATAAATCAGGGGAGTGGCAAGAAAAAACGCAATGGCACACAATTAATGCTTGGGGGAAACTCGCTGAACTCATGAACAACGTGTTAAGCAAAGGACAAGAAATCATCGTTGAAGGCAAATTGGTCAATCAGTCCTATGAAACCAAATCTGGAGAGAAACGCTATTCTACAGTAATAGAAGCGACTGATTTCTTACTTCTTTCCGCTCGTCAAGCAAGCCAATCAAGTGCGGCATAACTCATCTTTTCATGCAGGTTACTCTACTTTCGGGTAACCTGCTTATTTAACTCTTTATTACAATGAACCACGTTAATTTAATTGGCAAAATAGCCTCTGCACCAAAATTTGTTGAACTGGAGAATGGACGAAAAATTGCGCAATTCACCATGTCAACTACCGAACATTTCCTCGATTCCGAAGGAAAACAAAAAAAGAAAAGTTACTGGCACCGATTAACCGCTTGGGGAAAATGGGTGACTGTTCTCGATCAACATTACACCGAAGGTATGCAGCTCGCCGTGGAAGGTAAATTGGTTTCTCGGTTTTATCGACAAGGAATCGAGCGTAAACACATCGTCGAAGTCGAAGTAAATGACATCATAATCTTATAATCAACAACCTAAAGTATGGCAACTACTATCCGAAATCATGTTACCCTAATCGGTAGCATTGGCACAATGACCGAAGTGACCAATTTTGAAAATGGGTCGAAAATAGCTCGATTTAGTATTTCAACAGAAAAATCCTTTCGAGCAAACAATGGCTCTACGCGTTTAACAAAAGAATGGCACCGCATCTTCGCTTGGGGCAACATGGCGCAATTCATAGAGCATTATGCCGAAAAAGGTAAAAAAGTCGCCATTCATGGGCGATTGGTCAACCGAACTTACCTGAACACCGATGGACAAAAACGCAACATAACAGAAGTTGAATTGCGAAATATCATTGGACTATAACCATAAACCGTTATGTAAAAAGGCGACCGATTCTTCAGAATTCGTCGCCTTTTTTAATAATTGCGGTAATCATTCCATAAAAAACTTCTTAATCCAATTACTGGAGTGTACTGCCAGCGCGCATTGTATGTTGAATAACTTAAATGGTTTTCAATAAATGCACGCAATTCCGTTTTCTTGAAAATCGGATAATGCATGCGCACAAAAATATGAAATCGATTAACTGCTTGACCTTGACCTATTTTATGGTCGTACTCGAACGGACGAAGAGTGTACGGTTGATAAATATCTCCTCCATAACTTATTCCTTCGTTATCCTTACCGCGTAAACTATAAGAAGTAAAGAAATCGACGTGCCACTTTTCATAATTGAATTTAAATTCCGCTAAGAGCTCCATAAAATTTCCTCCGTATGGATGAGAAAGTGTGCTTCCTTGATTGCCATAATTCTGACCACTGGTTAAATGCGCGTATGTATAAGGTCGCACGGCATTAAATTCCAATCGATAAAACCAATAATGTTTGTTCTTTTCAAGTCGTCCTTTAACTCCTACCTGGCCTCCGTATTTATTTGCCCACCAACCAGAATTCGCTCGCCATTCAGTCAATGAAAACTCATCGAGAATAAATTGACTATAGAATGTGTGCTTACGCCATTTTGCTGTCATACTTAGACCAAGTAAGACATTGTCAGAAGATCCCAAAGCATATTCTTGTGGTCGATAGAAAATAACCGGGTTTAAATACTCAACCTCGTACCCCCTATTCAATAATGTATCTTTAGGTTGAAATATAACTGTTTCAAAAACGCCAAAATTCAACCATTTCGTTGCATTAAAACTAATGTGATGGGTTGCGCCATTCTTTTGCCTCCATTGATCGTTCCATTGCTCTCTGAAAAATTGATAGAGTACGGTATACTCCACCCTCCAAAATCGCGTGCGAATTTGACCAAAAGGAGATGGGACACCATAATCACTTAAAAACAACGAACGGTTTCCTTCGCCAATAAAGTTGTGATCCAACCCAGCTTGGAATTGAAACACCTCATTTGGAGTATATCCAATGCGCCCGCGAAGTTCTGAATAACTGTAACCGTATGATTGGTTTTTTCGGAGGTAACTTTTCGGTTCAAGAACAGAATCACTTTGGCCAATTCCCTGTAATCCAAGCAATCGAACGTACCATTTTTCCTTCCATTTTGCTTCAAAAGCAATTCCTAGAGCAGATTTAAATTCTAGATCTGAATTAACCCGCATAGCCATATCCGCTGATGGGGTAAGCGACCAATTTCTTTCATGCTTCCATTCTTTCAATCGAATAGCCGGACGAACACTGCTGTGCTGATCCACTGCCAACGGTTGAACACTGTCCTCAGGAGCCTCATCAACCAACCAACCTATTGCGGATTGTCCCCAAGAAAAAACAGGCACTACGAATAAGAGTATTTGAAGAGCTAATCTCATTAGAAGTCGGTATAACGATTGAATAATGCGGTTCGCAATCCAGCTGAAAAAAGAGTGGTTTGAGAAGGTTCGCTGACCATTTCTTTTCTAACGATCAAACTTCCAAAAACACACGTGTTCATTTTTCGATTGATCCGATAGCCAATTTCAAGTTGTTGGTGAATGAGTGGCCCTTTATCAAAGGGAGTTATTGATTCAGTTATCATCAAATCACCCAACGTATTCGAAAAAAGGGAATAATAAACCGTCTTACTGTCTACATAAATACGTTTCCATTCGTAATTTATACGCAAAACTCCTTCATGGAAGCCATTTCCTTTTGGATGGGAAAGTGGTACATTACCGTGACTAAAATTTAACCGTTTATTGTCTCCTGATAAAATCGTGGATGAATAATAATTATACTCCAACTGAACAAAAAGATTTTTTACGGTAATCGCATCAAACCAACGCATTCCCAATTGTCCAGAGGTTGAATTGATATTTAAATTTCCTATTCCAACTTGACCATATATGAGGGGTGCATTTTTAAACTTTAATTGGAATTGCAATCCAGTTAATGTGTTAATCTCCTCTTGGTTAAGCACTAAACTACTTAATACAGGCAGCGGATTATAGAAAAGCGGATGAACGCGTTTAGAGATAATAGAATCTCCCTTCGACCAAACAATTGACTCGATAAGTTGAAGTGAAAAGTTATCGTTGAATTGGTAGTGAATATAATTTACTGAATGTCCCTTTGGTTCATAATATGCTTCGACAGTTGTGCTCACAGGTTTTCTAATGAGGTTTAACAATCGGGACCTGTAATAGTGAAATTGAAATCTTTTAGTAATTGCAAAAGATAACTTGTAAAATGGTGATGGTAACGGGTTATCTGACAAAAAGAGTGAACGGTAACCAGCACCAATAAAAGAAGGTGTATTACCCGCCGTTACAGACAGCCATTTAACCGGTTGATAATGAATATTCCCCATCGCAAACGCATAATCAAATCCATCTTCTTTGAATGGTTTTGTACGGGCTGCCCCAGGCACAACCGCATTTTGTTGGGTATAATTACCTGTAGATTGGTTTGTATATAATTCACCTAAAGCTGCATAGAAATCGGTCTGGTAACCCGAAAAACGTGCTTGATTCTCTACAATGGCGGTGGTAAACGAAAAATTCTTAAGCAGTTCACCTTCAATGTAAATTCCTCGGGTATTTTGAAACAATCGACGAGAAGATGTATCCTCGACATCCTTTCCAAGCGTAAAGTCTAGAATCGGAGAAATGTTTAGTCTATAATTCTTTCCTTTAGCCTCTATGACGTGCTTTTTAAAAATGACCTCCCCAAATTCATAGTACTGCTTACTTGAGTCTCGAATGACATCGTGAAGTGGAAACTCTGTTTCGGATGCCGGAAGAAAACAGGAGCCATTGTATTGTTGCTTTCCAGCCGTTGAAAACAGTCTATCCTTGTAGAAATCAGCTAATGGTAATAAATTAGTTTGGGCACCGGCAACAATCGTTATGAAAACTGCAGTAACTAAACCAAAAATTCGAAAAGACATCATTATTTCATAAAAAAAGACCGCTAACGCGATCTTTTCATTTGTTCGATTAGCAATTAATGCCTTACAATTAATCGCTTATTGATTGTTTTTGTTCCAGGAGCGTCTATTACCAAAATGTACACTCCGTTTTTAAATTCACCAAGAGCAATGGTTTTTTGACCTCCACTAATTACATCCGTATGGACAACTTTCCCTAGTACATCTAGTACTTTCACTGACGCATTTTCTGTTTGTCCCAAATTAATCGTTACATATTCCGATGCCGGATTAGGGCTTACAGAAATTACAGGATTTGGCTTTATCGTATTTGTTGATAACGTGAAGTTCACATTTAAATCAATTGAATCGAGGTATGCTCCATTATTTGCATCGGCAATATAATAGCGGTACATAGCATATGCAGCGCTATTGATATCTGGAGTTATACGTGGTTTCAACTCAGCACTCAACCCGTTGGTTGTAGTATACCCACCATCAACAATAATTGGAGCCGGATTTCCACCTGAATTTGGTGTGCTGTATAAGTCACCAGATGCATTGTAGCACAATGGTGGCCAACACACTTGATCAACCCATGAAGATGGAACAGCTAATTTTTTACGCGTAATTTTCCATTGCTGATCCGAACCAGTAGTGTTAGTCACTACAAACTTAACCTCTAAAATACCTCCGGCTAAATCTGGCGATGATGCATATAAATTCACGGAATGAACGCCTCCGGAAAGATCGGCACCTGCACCATCTAGTTGGATTGAAATCCCATCTCCTTGTGCCCAACTTAATGAACAAGAAACAAGTAAGATCTGCGTTAAAATGAGTAACTGTTTTTTCATATTGATCATCTTTGACATTCGAGATAAGTGGAAAGATAATTCTTTTTCCTGAAAAACATTTCATTCCT
Organism: Crocinitomicaceae bacterium; assembly: GCA_044375095.1. Classification (GTDB taxonomy): domain Bacteria; phylum Bacteroidota; class Bacteroidia; order Flavobacteriales_D; family Crocinitomicaceae; genus M0103. Next base: position 2,570 of record JBILNH010000088.1, on the reverse strand, counting down.
TCCTTTAAATTTTGATTTTACTCGCACTACATGACTGATTTAATCCGTGTTGTTTCGTTGCGCTGCGGTGTTAGGAATACAAGAATAAAATGATCTTTCCTATTGCTGACCATTGTAATACTTATATCTTTGACTACGGCAAGGTTGTTGTAAAGCTTGTTGGAATTTAAACCATGACGAAATGAAAACAGCATTATTCTTTCTTTTAGTTCTATCATTTTCGATAAATCTCTTTTCTCAAGAGTCCAATGAAGATGGCAAAAAATTACCTTCAGTACAGTTAAAAGATATGAATGGGAAATCAGTGAATACGGCTGAATTGGGTTTTGACGGTCCGGTTGTCATTAGCTTTTGGGCTACTTGGTGTTCACCTTGCAAACGAGAATTAAATACCATCCAAGAACTTTATGAAGATTGGCAAACAGAAACCGGCGTTCATTTGGTAGCGGTTTCAGTAGATGATGAAAAAACGAAGTCATCTGTCCCAACATACGTGAATGGAAAAGGATGGGATTATTTGGTGTTAATGGATCCTAACGGAGATTTCAAACGCGCAATGGGCGTAAATAACGTTCCTCATACCTTTCTCGTTGATCCTTCAGGAAATATCGTTTATTCTCACAACAATTACACACCTGGCGATGAAGATAAACTGTACGAACAAATCAAAAAAATCGCGAAGAAGTAAGTCTGTTTAATCCATGAGAAAATTACCATTACTCGTATTGATCTTCGTTTTTTCGTTGGATCAACTGAACGCCCAATTTAATACTGGGAACTTCTCCGGAAATCTCGAAACTACATTTCAATACCTTAATGAAGATACGTTGATCGACGCACTTCAGCCCCCATCAAAAGGTTTGCTTAACTCTTACATGAATGTATTTTATACGCACGGTAATTTTAAAGCAGGACTTCGATTTGAATCATACTTGCCTCGAATTCAGGGTTATCCGTCCAATTTTGACGGCACCGGACTTGGGATGCGCTATGTTGGATATGACAACGGTTTTATCGATATCACGCTTGGTTCAATCTATGAACAATTTGGTACAGGTTTGGCCTTGAGGGCATACGAAGACAGGGCATTAGGTTTTGATAATATGTTAGACGGCGCGCGTATCATCATACGTCCAAACAAAGGAATTGCTATTAAGGGTGTATACGGTTATCAGCGGTATGCATTTGAGGAAGGTAGACTTAAATATAGTCCTGGAATTGTCAGAGGAATCGACGGTGAAATCCACTTAAATGAGGCCATCAAAAAGATGGAAAATGCGAAACTCGACATCTCAATTGGTGGTTCATTCGTGAGTAAATACGAAGCTGACAATAATTCTGAGTTGATCCTTCCTGAAAACGTTGGTGTGTATGGTGGTCGAGCAAAATTGCGTTATGGTAGATTTACGTTAGACGGAGAATATGTAACTAAAGGACAAGATCCATCGCAAGATAACGGGTACAATTACAACCCTGGTCATGCAGCAATGTTTAACTTAGGTTACTCACAAAAAGGCCTCGGAATATTGCTTTCTGGAAAAAGTGTGGACAACATGAGCTACCGATCGGATCGCACGAAACAATTGCAAAATGCGTTGATCAACTTCTTACCTGCTTTAAACAAAACACACACCTACAATTTAGTCTCTTCGCTTTATCCTTATGCTACACAACCTGTTGGAGAGATGGCTTTCCAGGCGGAAATTATCTATACCCTGAAAAAAGGATCAAAACTAGGTGGTAAATATGGAACTACGATTGATGTGAATTACTCCAGTGCGTACAGACCGATGCGTCATACCTCTGGAATCAACCCACTCGATTCAACTGGAATTACATACACCTCAGGTCTATTCGATATTAGCGATAGTTTGTACTGGCGGGACATTAATTTCAACATTACCCGAAAATTTTCGAAGAACCTAAATGCCGTATTTAGCTACTACAACATTGTATTGAATAACGATGTAGCGAGTGTTACGAAAGAAGTTGGTTTAATTCGGTCGAACATATTTGTGGTGGAGCTTGGTTATAAATTCAAGAATAAACAAAGTATTCGCTTGGAACTTCAAGCCCTTGTAAATAACCGCCGCGATAGTTTGGAAAACGAAGTTCAACTTATTGACCGAGGAGCAGAAAACACGATTAGTTACGGTGACGCACGTCCAGTTGACAAAGGAGATTGGGCAACGGTACTTATTGAATATACTATCAATTCGAATTGGTTTGTGAGCGTAATGGACCAATACAATTTTGGAAATCCTGATGCAAAGAAAAGAGAACATTATCCATATGCCACGGTCGGGTATATTCGCGATGCTACCCGCGTAACGGTATCCTATGGGCGCCAACGTGCAGGATTATTTTGTGTAGGTGGTGTTTGTCGTCCAGTACCATCCTCCAATGGTTTAACTGTTTCTGTTACACATAGTTTTTAAGTCATGAAAGTCAACTTTTTAGTCATTTTAAGTCTCGTTGGATTACTAGTTGTTTCTTGTGATAAAGTAGACAACCCTTTTCCACCGTCCATAAATACGGATTTAGATACAACGATTTATCCTGGTAATTGG